>JAYUXE010001053.1:0-3181 GCA_043753165.1 Archangiaceae bacterium
GCGCCTGAACGAACGCCGTCACGCTCGCTCCGACGCGGAACAGCGATGCGATGCCCAGCGCCTTGAAGCGCTGCAAGGGAGTCAGCCGCGCGAGCTCGCGGTTCAGCAGCTCGCGCACGAGCCGGATGTGGCGGGCCTCGTCGCGAAGAAGCTTCCGCAGCAGCGCCTTCGCCGATTCGTCGTGCGTGCGCGCGGCCATCGCGCCGTAGAACAGACAGGCCATCACTTCGATCGTGTACATCTGCACGAGCATCGTCGGCCGGGCGCGGGCGAGCTTGAACAGGCGCTGCACCCAGAACGGCTCACCGAGCTCGAGTCCGTTCGTCGCGAAGTGCTGGGCGATGAGCGCCGCGTGGCCCGCCTCTTCCGCCGCGTACGACTCGAGCAGCTTCCGTTCTTCCTCATCGCAGGGCAGCTCGAGCAGCCGCGCGACCGATGGCGCGGCCTCGTCTTCGGCGAAGAAAGAGGAAGAAAGGAACGTGCGGACGATGTCTCGTTCGGTGGCCATGCCCCGAACAATCGCAACCATCGTGCCCGGTTCAACCGCGCCCAGCCTCGTGCCCGCTGCGCAGAACCGCGCTCACGTGGCCGTGCGGAGCGGCTGCGCCGGTGGGACTCCACGTTCGCGCGCGGGTGATTTTGCCGACGAGGTACGGCAACCACCCCCGGTAGAGCAGGACTCCCTTCGGCCAGCGGGCCATCGCGCGGAACCAGGATTTGCGGATCAGGCGACGCAAACCCTTCGCTTCTTTCGCGCGCACGGCGTCGTCTCTCTGATCGATCAGCGCGTCGGCGGCGAGAACGACGCCCATCGCGCGCGCGTGCTCGGCGATCAGCGGGGTGTAGCGGGGCGGGTACCAGTCGGCGAACGCGTCGTAGAGCGCGCGGATCTTCTCGGGTTTCTCGGGGCGTGGCTCGGCCTCGTACGACAGCCCCACACAGCGCCGCAGCACCGCCTCGAGCGAGGTGAGTCGAGGCAGGCCGAGCAGGGCGACCCGCGCGATGAGGCGGCGGGCGGTCTCTCGCAACGCGTCGATTTCTCTGCGGCACGACGCGTCGCGCGCGTAGACGCACTCCGTCCGTTTTCCGAGGCGGCCCGCGAGGTAGAGGTCGGTGGGCGTGTGCAGCTCGCGCGTCAAAGTCTTGACGTCGACGACGTTGAGCTTGGCCAGGCCATCGAAGGCGAGGGTGACGGGCGGCAGGGCGGGCGCGATGAGTCGACCGGCCGCGGACACGCCCAACGTCTTCAGCGCGTCGTCGAGGTCGTCCACCACGGCGAAGAGGTCGGGGATGCTGCCGGCGCGGGCGGTGGCTTCGGACAAGCAGCTGCCGAAGAGCACCAGCGAACGCAGCTGGCCGCCGAGCGCGCTGCGAACGGCGCTGAAGGTCGCGATCATGAAGCCTTCCGCGTGGCGACCCGGTTCCAGACCGTGCGGTGAATCGCCTTGCCGATCGACGTCATCCCGAACGCGAAGACGTGGCGGCGAAGCTCGTCGCCGAGCTCCCCGCCTTCCGAGAACAGCCGCCCCATCCAGTGTGACCAACGCAAGAGCTCGCGGTTCGCTGGACCACGAATCGCCTGGTAGTCGGCGAGGCCCTGGTCGAGCGCCGCGTCGTCGGCCTTCGCCGCCAGGAGTGGAACGAGGATCTGCGCGAGCGCGGCGCCGTCTTCGATCGCCATCGTCATGCCCTGGCCGGCCGTCGGGTTGGTGACGTGCACCGCGTCGCCAATCAACGCGGCACCGCGATCGATGTAGCGGGTCGCGTGGCTGCGGTGCAGGCGGTAGAGGTGCGCCCCGCGCGGAACGGGCTTCATCCCGGTGAGAATGGGGGCCCGCCGGCAGATCGCCTCGAGCTTCTGTTCGGTGGTTCCCGACTGGAAAATCGCGCGTTGGTCTTTGTGAACGAGCACCGCGGCCCCGACGGTGGTGCGGGTCTGGGGCATGGTCATCACGGCGCCGTCGGGGTGAAGGTCGAGGCGCATCGCGTCTTCGTACGCGTCGGGGCGATCGACCTCGATGATGTAGTAGCCGGTGTCGTAGGGGACGGAGAGGAAGGGGATGCCGAGCTGTTCGCGCACGGCGGAGCTCGAGCCGTCGGCGCCGATGACGAGGCGTGCGTTGACGGTGGACTCGATGCCGTCGGCGTCGACGATGCGGGCGCCGGTGACGCGGCCGTCTGCTTTGACGAGGCGGCGAAGCGACGTCTTGAAGCGAAACTCGGCGTTCGAGGCGGCGGCGAGGGTGCGTTCGATCTCGGGGTGGGGCAGCACGAGGTATGGCGAGCCGTCGGGGCCGATTAGCGGCGCTTCGAGAATGAGGCCGCCCTTCGGGTGGAAGA
Organism: Archangiaceae bacterium; assembly: GCA_043753165.1. GTDB lineage: Bacteria > Myxococcota > Myxococcia > Myxococcales > Myxococcaceae > JAGSPQ01. Next base: position 2,341 of record JAYUXE010001053.1, read on the forward strand.
TCTGCTGCTTGTTCACCGCGTTCGCGCCGGCGGCGTAGAAGCGATCGAGCGCTCCCCATCGTTTGAGCAGGCGCGTGACGGCCGGCAGCAGGCTGTCGCCGCGGTTGATGTTGCCGGGGCCGGGGCGGCGTTCGATCACCAGCACCTTCACCGGGTAGGCGTGGGTGAGGGCGAGGGCCAGCGCAGCGCCTCCGACTCCGCCTCCTACGATCAGCACGTCGACGTCCATCTGCGGCTCCTTGTGGTTAGAGGTGATCGAGAATTCCCATCGCCGCGACGGTGGCGTTGAAGCCGAGCCAGCGGGCCGCTTCGAAAGGCACGCGCGGCGGGTCGGAGCGGTACCAGGGCAGGTCGGGCCCGGCGGCTTCCTCGAAGAGCATCCGCGTCACCCACGCGCCCGAAGCGATCGACAAGGCGACGCCGTGGCCGCACCAGCCGACGGCGTGGACGACGGCGCGGTTGTGCGACCAGCGCGAGATGGCAGGCAGCGCGTCGGCGACGTAGCCGATCACCCCCGTCCACCCGCCGGCGACGGTGAGCTTCGTCGGGAAGGTCGCGTGCAGCTCGCGCTCGAGGGCGCGCAGAGGGGCTTCGGAGTTGTCTTTCAGTGAGCCGCCCCACTGGTAACGGGGCGCTCCGCCGCCGAAGACGATGCGGTCGTCCGCGGTCAGGCGGAAGTAGTTGAAGACGCGCCGCGCATCGAGCACACCTTCACGGGTCGCCCAGCCGAGCTCGTCGAGGTTCACCGGCTCAGTGACGAGGACCTGCAGGTGGACGGGCAGGACGCGGCCGCGCAGGACGTCGAGGTTTGCGGTGTAACCCGCCGTCGCGAGGACGACCT
>JAYUXE010001054.1:0-3176 GCA_043753165.1 Archangiaceae bacterium
CTGCAAACCACCGAAACCATTCAATCCACAGCTGGGGAACTAGGATTCGAACCTAGATAGCCAGAGTCAGAGTCTGGAGTCCTACCGTTGGACGATTCCCCAATGAACCGGGTCTACTTTTTCTTCCTCTTACCAGAGTCCCCCGAGACGACAACATAGATGCGCACTTCGTCGTTGGACTCGTAGATGTTGAGGCCTTCCCAGCCTCCGCGGCCTGATGGATTCGCGATGTGGTGGGCCTTGATTCCCGGCTGGTTCACGATCTCCTTGCGGGGATACGCGCTGGCCGAAAGCGCGGACTTGTAGAACTTCTTCACGGCTTCGTAGTCACCGACGGCCTTGTACCGGTTCTCGGCCACCTTGCGCGCCGAGTCCGGGAGCACCCCGATCTCTGCCGCATGCGCCGACGTCACTGCCAGTACCGCCAACACCCACCACGCTCTCATGGACGCAGAAGGTAGCTTCGCGCTGACAGCCAGTCCATCCACATGGCGACCAGTCCGTGGATCATCGCGCCGTACCAGAAGCTCCGCGTTCGCAGCGCCAGGATCCCCAACGCCAGCCCCGCGATGATCGAGCCCAACGCCTCGAGCTCCGCCTTCCCCAGATGCATCACCGCAAACGGAGCGATCGGCAGCAACAGCGCCCCCGTCCTCCCCAGCTTCGGCAACAGCCCGTTCAACATCCACCCGCGGAAGAAGAACTCCCAGCCGATGAAATAGACGAGGTACCCCAGCTCGTAGATCGCAAACAGCTTCCAGCTGATCTCGTCGGGCTTCCCTTCCACCCTCAGCGTGTACGCGCCCGCGCCCGCCAACGGATAGATGCCCTTGAACGACTCCATCTTCGACGCGACGTAGACCGACGGCAGCATCACCACGAGAAACAGCGCCGAGATGAGCAGCCCCGCGCGCCAGTCGCCCAGGCCCAGGCCGTACTTCCGATGGAAGCTGCCCCGCGTCGCCGCCGAGATCAAAAGCGGCATCACCAGGTACAGAAAGAAGCTCGCACCAAACCAGTAGAAGTGGGTCAGCGCGCCGATGGCAGGGTGCGTGTCGTACGCGGCCCCGAAGATCGTGCGGAAGTACGACGTCGACGCCTGATGGTGCGAGAGGATCAACAACGCACTGCCCGCGCAGGTGATCACCGTGGGCTCGTTTCCCAGCTCGCGCAGGTACAGCCGCGCCCACGTCATCACCCGGTTCACGGCGCCTTGTATTTCAACGCTGCGTCGATGCGCGCCAACGACTCTTCCCGCCCAATCAACGACAGCGTGTCGCCGATGCCCGGGCTCACCGTCGTGCCCGTCACGGCGACGCGAAGCGGCTGTGCCACCTTGCCCATGCCGATCTTCATCGTTTCACTGACCGTCTTCACCACCGCGTCCAGCGCCGCCACCGTCCATTCCGTCGTGTCGAGCACCTGCCGCACCTGCGTCAGCGCCGCCTTGCCGTCGTCCGTCAGCTGCTTCGCCGCCGCGGCGGGGTCGATCTGTACGCCGTGCCCGTAGAAGACCTTCGCCTTCTGCGCGAGCTCGACCAGCGTCGTCGCCCGTTCCTTCAGCGCCGCGCAGACCCGAATGACCTTCGCGTCGTCCTTCGTGTCGAGCCCCAGGTCGGCGAAGAAGGGCAGGGCGTGCTTCGCGACTTCGGCGGGCGGCGTCTCCTTGATCCAGTGCGCCGACACGTTCAAGAGCTTGACCGGGTTCCAGACGCCAGAGCTCGCTCCAACGTGATCGAAGTCGAACTGCTCGATCATCTGCTGGCGCGTGAAGAGCTCGTCGTTGCCGTGGCTCCAGCCAAGGCGAATCACGAAGTTCAGCAGCGCGTGCGGAAGGATGCCGTTCTTCTTGTGCGCCATCACGTCGGCTTCGGGGTGCTTCCGCTTCGACAGCTTCTCGCGGTCAGGCCCGAGGATCAGCGGGAAGTGGGCAAACTTCGGCGCCTTCCAACCCAGCGCCTGGTACAGCATCAACTGCGGCAGCGTGCTGTTGATGTGTTCCTGCCCGCGGCCCACCACGTCGATCTCCATCGTGTGGTCGTCGACGACGCAGCCGAAGTTGTACAGCGGGATTCCGTCGGCCCGCATCATCACGAAGTCGTCCAGGTCGCCGTACTGCTTGCTGATCGTCTTCTGCAGCACCATGTCGTCGAACGACACCGCGCCGTCCGTCAGCGGCATCGCGAACCGGATCACCGACGGGCGGTCGGGCGCGTCCTTTCGATTCCGGCACGTGCGCTCGTACCGGTAGCCCTCGCCTGCGATCTTCCGCCGGGCCTCGATCTCTTCCTTCGTGCAGTAGCACCGGTAGGCCTTGCCCTCTTTCAGCAGCACGTCGGCCGCCTTGCGGTAGCTGTCCAGGCGCTGCATCTGGAAGTACGGGCCGAACTTGCCGTCGACGCGCGGGCCTTCGTCCCAGTCGATGCCCAGCCACTCGAGCCCGTCGAGAATCGCCCGCACGGACTGCGGGGTCGAACGTTCCTGGTCGGTGTCTTCCATGCGCAGGATGAACGTCCCGCCGTGGCGCCGCGCGTACAGCCAGTTGAAGAGCGCGGTGCGGGCGCCGCCAATGTGAAGGTAACCCGTCGGAGAAGGAGCAAAGCGAACGCGCAGACCCATGGTCGCGGGGAACTACCAGAGCGGTTAAGTTGCCGGCAATCATGAAGCGCCTCGCGTCCCTGACCCTTTTCGCTGGCTTTGCCGCTTTCGGCACCACCCTTCTCGCCGCCGATGTTGCGGCGCTGAGCCAGACCGCGGACGTGATCATCGTCGGCACCGTTCGCGCTTCGGCGCCGCGGCTCACCAAAGACGGCGCGCGAATCATCACCGACACCGAGATCGAGATCGGCGAAGTGCTGAAAGGAAAGCCAAACACCCCCACGCTGGTCGTGATGCAGCCGGGCGGCATCGTCGGCGACGTCGGCCAGAAGGTCGAAGGCACGGCGAGCTTCGCGGTCGGTGAAGAGGTCGTCGTCTTCCTCGACCGGCGGGGAAACGATCGGTTCGCAGTCACCGCGATGTCGCAGGGCAAGTTCCGAGTCGAACGTTCCACCGATGGCAAGACGGTGTTCGCAGTGCCGCAGCACTCGACGTCGCTGCTCATCGACCCGGTGACGCAGAAAGAAACGGAAAGCGGGCTCAAGACGATGCCCCTGGCCGAGCTCAAGACGAAGATT
>JAYUXE010001055.1:0-3175 GCA_043753165.1 Archangiaceae bacterium
ACCGGGTCGGTGAACTTGAATCCATTGCAGAAGCTGGACTGGGGAATGTGGGTGTCGCTGGCCGCGATCGTGGCGGTTTGTTTCATGATTGGGCTGCGCTTGGTGGCGTTGCAGGGCGGCGGGGCGTCGCCGGAAGTGGCGGCCGCGGTACCGATGGCAGCTCAGGAACCGTCTAAGAAAGCCGCCGAGCCGGCGAAGGAGCCCGCGGCGGGCGAGGCGAAAGGGTCGAAGGATGCGGTGTACGCGGTGAACAAGCCCGCGACGACCTTCAAGCTGCCTGACACGTTGAATGAGATCTCGGGTCTCGCGCTGGCAAGCGACGGCGAGAGCGTCTGGGGAATGCACGACGAGCGCGGCACGCTGTACCGAATTGGAATCAAGGACGGAAAAGTTCTGGCTGAAGTGCCGTTCGGGCCGGCGGGCGATTACGAGGGCATCGAGGCCATCGGCGATCGGGTGTACGTCGCGCGCAGCTCGGGCACGTTGATGGTCGTCGACGAGACGAGCGGCAAGACGAACGAGCTCAACTTCAAGTCGCAGCTGGGAAAGAAGTGCGACGTCGAAGGGCTCGGGTTTCAGGAAAAGGAAAACCGGCTGCTGTTGTCGTGCAAGAGCCCGACTCCCGAGACGCGCAAGATCGACGAGAAGGTGTTCGAGGTGTTCGCGTTGGATCTCGGCACGAAGAAGCTCGGCGACAAGGCGGCGTACACGATCACTGCGGCCGCGATGGACAAGTTCGTCGCCGACCATCCGAAGCAGGCGGACATTCAGAAGATCAAGGGCAAGAACTTCGGCGCGTCGGGCCTCGCGGTGCACCCGACGTCAGGCGAGATCTACATCGTGTCGAGCATGGGCGAAGTGATGCTCATTCTCGACCCGGAGAGCGGCGACATCATCGGCATGCAGCGCCTCGAGCGCGAAATTCATGCGCAGCCCGAAGGCATCGCGTTCTCGAAGGACGGCACGATGTTCCTCAGCGACGAAGGCCGCGGCAAGACGGCGACGCTTCACGTGATCAAGGCGCCCGTGGTGCCCGAGAGCTGAGCAGCGCCTCGCGGGGACGACTGCGCGCAGCAACGATGAGCATCACCAGCAGGAAGATGAGCATCACCAGCAGTAAGAAGGGCGCTGCCGTGCCGGTCGAGCAGTCGCAGCCGCAGCCGGCGGGCGATAGGAGTCTCTCGGTTCGTCAGCCTACTTCGTCTTGCGCTGGTTCTTCTTGAGGCGCGCCTGAATGGCATCGAGCGCCTTGAACATCTCGGGGTCGCCAATCTTGTCGAGGTAGGGGCGGGCCTCTTTCGCGAGGGACGCCGACTGCGCCTTGTCGCCGAACCCGTCCCACGCGAGCCACGACTCGAGCAGCAGCTGGCGGCCGGGCGAATCGGGGGCCTCTTGTTCCATCGCGACCGGGTGAGACGCGGCCAGCGCTTCCTTCGCCTCGTCGAAGCGGAACAGCGCAATGAGCTCTTCGCCGCGGCCCATTTGAAGGCTCGCTTTGTTCGCGGCGCTCATCTTCCCGCCCGACTTCAGATCGCGCGCCACGGATTCATCGAACGTTGCCAGCGCCTCGACATGCTGCCCGGCAAGCGAATAGGCACCCGCGAGATCCGACAGATCGTTGAGCACCTGGGCGTGGGTGGGGCCCAGCGCCTTCTCGCGAACTTCCAGCGTCTGCTTGAAGAGCCTGGCGGCCTCGGCGTATTGCCCGCGATCGGCCGCGATGACGCCGAGCGTGTTCGTGCACGACGCGATGTTCGGGTGGTCGGGCCCCAGCGTCTTCAGCCGCACGGCCATGGACGCTTCGATGGCCTTTTGCGCTCCGTCGACGTCGCGGTTGATCATCAACGTGATGCCCCAGTTGTAGAGGTCATCGCCCATCATGATGTCTTCGGGGCCCAGCGCGGCGGTGATGATCTCCTGGGCGCGCGTGTGCAGCGCCCGTGCTTCTTCGAGCTTCCGCTGCTTGCCGAGCACCGCGACGTACTGGCCCAGCAGCTTCGCGAGCCCCGGATGTTTCGGGCCGAGGATTCGTTCGGCAATTCCAATCGCGCGCTCGTAGACCTTGCCCGCGTCGGCGAGCTTCTGAACTTTCACCAACGCGAACGCATACGTGCCGAGCGCGGTGATCAGCTGCCTTTCATCCGGAGGATCCAGCTTCTCGACGATTTCCAGCGCTTCCTTCGCCGCCTTCAGCGCGTCCGCCCACTGGCCCTGCGCCGCCAGCAGATCCGCCTCGGTCACCTTCAAATCACGCATCAACGCCGGAGCGCCCACCCGCTGCACCACCGCCGCCGCTGCCTTCACTTCACGCTGGGCCTCGTCGAGCTTCTTGCTCGAGATCAGCAGCTGCGCCCGCAGCAGGCGCGCGCGCGCCCTCAGGCGATCGTCCCGGCCCACTTCTGCCGTGTTCACCGCTTCATCGAACGTCGGAGCGGCCTCCTTCGGATTCCCCGACAAGTTCTGCGCACGGCCCAACTCGACCAGCGCCTCGGCCAGGGCGGGCACGTAGGCCACCTCACGCGCGGCCGCGACCTGCGCCTTCGCCGGCACGACGGCGTTGCGGTACTGCCCGAGGTCTTCCATCGCCTTGATGCGCGACAGCGACTTGTCCAGGGCCTCGACCTTTTGCTTCGCCGCCGGGGGCACCGGCAGTCGGCCGCCGAGGTTGTCGAGATCTGCGCACGCGTCGACCGACGGAATCGCAGCCACCGCGGTGTCTGCGCGCGCGGCGAGCTCGGTGCCGTGACTGGCGAGCAGGGTGACGACGGCGTCGAGGTCTCCGAGCCGCTGCCGCAGACACCCCATTCGCAAGTCGAGCAGCGCCGGCGACTGGCTTCCCGCGCGCGTCGCTTCACACGACTGCTGTTCCATCGCGAGCCACCGCTGCACGTACGCTTCGAGCTGCGCGACGACGCGTTCACTGCCTTGCGCGCTGCCGTTCATCGACGCCTCGACGGCCGCCTTTCGCTGCGGGTTCCACGTGCCGGCGACCCGCTTCGGGCCGGTGTCGCAGGGCTTTGGCTGCGCGACGAAAAACGCAACGCCCGCGGCGAGAACGACAGCGGCCGCAACGCCGGCGACCTTGAGGCCTCCCGAGCGCTTCACCTGCATCTCGGCCAGCAGCTCGCCCATGGTGCCGTAACGATCTTTCTGGTTGGGGCTCAGCGCGCGTTCG
>JAYUXE010001056.1:0-3173 GCA_043753165.1 Archangiaceae bacterium
GCTCCTCAGGCGGCGGCTCCGGCGGCAGCGCCCCAGGCCCCGTCGATGCGCAAGATCGACGTCCCGGCCGATTCGCCGGCGAAGGGCGCGAAGGACCCCAAGGTCACCATCGTTCTCTGGTCTGACTTTCAGTGCCCGTTCTGCTCGCGCGTCGTCCCGACGATGAAGCAGATTGAAGACACGTACGGCAAAGACGTGAAGATGGTGTTCCGTCACCAGCCGTTGCCGTTCCACAACAACGCGAAGATCGCCGCCGAAGCGTCGATGGCCGCGAACGAGCAGGGCAAGTTCTGGCCGATGCACGACAAGATGTTCGCCAACCAGGGCGCGCTCGATCGTCAGAACCTCGAGACGTACGCGAAGGACATCGGCCTCGATCTCGGCAAGTTCAAGAGCGCGCTCGACACGAACAAGTTCGCGGCGCGCGTGGAAGCGGACTCGGCGGCGGGCGCGGCAGTTGGCGCGAACGGCACCCCGACCTTCTTCATCAACGGCCGCGAGTTCGTGGGCGCGCAGCCCTTCGAAGCCTTCAAGGCGGTCATCGACGAGGAAATCGGCAAGGCGAACAAGCTGATCGCGGCGGGCACGAAGCCGGCCGACGTGTACGCGAAGCTGCAGCAGGAAGCAGGCAAGGCGGCTCCAGCCGCGGCGCCTGAGGCTGCTGCGCCCCCGGCGGTGGTGGCGAACATCGACATCGGCACAGCGCCGGTGAAGGGTCCGAAGAACGCTCCGGTCACCATCGTCGCGTTCTCCGATTTCCAGTGCCCGTTCTGCTCGCGCGTGGTGCCGACGCTGCACGACATCGAGAAGCAGTACGGCAACAAGGTGAAGATCGCGTTCAAGCACCAGCCGCTGCCCTTCCACCCGAACGCTCGCCCCGCGGCCAACGCCTCGATGGCGGCGAACGAGCAGGGCAAGTTCTGGGAAATGCACGACAAGCTCTTCGCCAACCAGGGCGCCCTCGATCGCCAGAGCCTCGAGAAGTACGGCCAGGAAATCGGCCTCGACATGGGCAAGTACAAGGCGGCTCTGGACGGCAACAAGTTCGACGCGCTGATCACGAAGGACTCGAACGAAGGCAGCGCCATTGGCGCGAACGGCACGCCGACCTTCTTCATCAATGGCCGCCAGCTGGTCGGCGCTCAGCCGCTCGATCAGTTCAAGGCGATCATCGACGACGAGCTGAAGAAGAAGGGCGGCAAGTAACAGCCGCTTCCTTCTGAAGATTCGAACGGCCGCGGGGATTCGTCTCTGCGGCCGTTTTTCTTTTTGCGGGGTTCGCCGGGCCGCAATGCTGCGGTTCACGTGAAGCGGCTAGAAGTTGACCGAGACCCGAATCGTCTCGTTCGCCTTCACGACCACCGCCTGCTTCTGGTCGGGGTACTCGGGGTTGCTGAAGGTGCAGTCGTACGCCCCGGCGGGAAGCTGCTTGTCGGCGAACGGCGTGTCGCCGAGCTTGAACGTGCCGCACTGCACGCTGGCCCAGGGCTTCACGATGAACCGCACCATCCCGAATTCCTTCCTGGGCGGCGGAGGCGGCGGCGGCTGCTGGACGACGTGGTTCGTCTCGCGCTTTTCGAGGCCAATGGTGCGTTCGCCGTCGTCCGACACCTGAAACGAATCGTTGAAGTCGCGGTAGCCCTGCAGCTTGAGGCCCAGGGAAATCACCGAGCCCGGCGGAAGCTCGATGGTCGCCGGGGTCACGCCACGCGCCTTGCCGTCGACCACCACCTGCGCGCCGGGCGGGTTCGACTTCACGACGAACGACACCATCGCCGCGACACCGGCGTCCAGTACGACGGCGACGGGCCCGTCTTTCGGCTCGGGAACCAGCGCGTACGCCGGCAGCCGAACGCGCCCCTTCGCCGGGATGTCGACCCGCGTCTTCAAGTCCTGGTAGCCCGGGCGCGAGAGCACCAGCGGGTAGGCGCCCTCGGCCACCTCGGGCAGCGTGCAGGGGGTGACGCAGTGGGCGAGCACCTTGTTGTCGAACTTCACGGCCGCGCTCGACGGCTCGCTGGCCACGACGACTTCGGCGTGCTGGCTGCTCGAGATGACGAGCCATGCCGACACCGCGGCGGCGACGATTCCGACGAAGCTGCCAAGCCAGAACAGGGAGCGGGCGCCGCGCGACTTCGTCTGGGTCGAGGTGACGGTCGCTCCGCCGCGATCGTCGTCGTTGTCGTCGCGGCGCGAGCCGACGGCCACAGGTGAAGAGGCCCTTTCGACGCGGCTCGACCGGCTGACCCCGCCGCTCACGGCCCCCGCGAGGCTTCCGCTGCGATTCGCCGGGCGCTGCGCGATCGTCGCTTCTTCCTTCTCGAGCCGCGCATCGACCGCACGCAGCGACGTCGTCTGTGGCAGCCGGCTCGCCTTCGACACCGGCGTCGCGCGCTCTTCCCCGCCGTTCTTCGACGCCTCGTTGCGCGAGGCATCCATGCCTTCGATCAGGATCCGACCTTCCTCGGCCTCCTGCATCAGACGCTCGGCGTAGATGTCTTGCATGAAGCCCGCGAGCTGCACCGACGAGCTCGGAAACTTGTTCTGCAGCACCCAGTTCTCGAGCGCCGCCTGAAACAGAATCGCTTCCTGGTACCGGTCTTCCGGGCGCTTCGCGAGCGCCTTCATCACGATCGGGTCGAAGTCCGCGGGCAGCGCCGGGTTCACTTGTGAAGGCGGCAGCACCTCACACTCGGTGACGGCGTTCAGCGTCTGGATGTCGTTCGCACGCTTGAAGAGCCGCGTGCCGGTGGTGAGCTCGTACAGCACGACGCCCAGGGCGAAGATGTCCGACCGGCGATCGATCTTCTGACCGCTGGCCTGCTCGGGCGACATGTACGAGTACTTGCCCTTGAGCACGCCCGACTTCGTCACCGTCGCCTGGTCGGCCGCCTTCGCGATGCCGAAGTCGACCACCTTCACGCCACCTTCGAACGTGACCAGGATGTTCTGGGGCGAGATGTCGCGGTGCACGATGTTCAGCGGCTTGCCCTGCGAGTCGACCTTCTTGTGCGCGTAGTCGAGCCCCCCGCACGCATCCATGATGATGCGCGCCACCAGCGGTACCGGAATCGGCTTCCCCTTCGAGTCGGCGCGCTTCCACACCCGGCGCACGTCCTCGCCGTGGATGAACTCCATCGCGATGAAGTAGCTGTCGTCCTGCGCGCCCAGGT
>JAYUXE010001057.1:0-3170 GCA_043753165.1 Archangiaceae bacterium
TTTCAGCTCGGCCTGGTTCTGGGTGTAGGTGCGCAGCGGGGTCGGGATGCGAACGATGGGCATGGTCGGTTTTTCTCAGGCGCGGATCAGCAGACGGGTTTTTCCTTCGACGGCCTCGAGCGCGACCACCTCGTGGCCGTCGTCTTTCACGCTTCGCGGCACGTTCTTCAGCGGCTCTTCCCCTTTCAGCCAGACCTCGAGCAGGTCGCCCTTCGTCAGCCGCTCGAGCGCGAGCTTCACCCGGACGTAGGTCATCGGGCAGACCTCGGCGGTGATGTCGACAGAGGCCAGGGGAATCACGCTGCTACTCATTAGCCAAGTTCACGGCGTGCCGCACGCCAGACAGTCGGGCGACCGCTTCACCTGTACCGCGCGGGACTCGAAGGTCTGCCCGTCGAAGAGGTGGAGGCGCGTCTCGCCCGGCCGCAGCGCCAGCGACGCCTGCAGGCCGCCGATGACACCCGCCATCGACCCGAGCACGCCGGCCTGCGCGCAGCTTTGCGGCTCGGGCGGCGGGCCTTCGAAGAGACAGCGCAGGCAGGGGCCGCCGGGCTCGATGCGCATCGCCTGGCCCGCCATGCGAAGCACCCCGCCGTAGATCAGCGGCTTCTTCGCGCGAACCGCCGCGTCGTTGAGCAGAAACTTCGTCGCCGCGTCGTCGGTGCCGTCGATGACCAGGTCGTGAAGCTCGAACAGCGCATCGACGTTCTCGAAGGTGACGCGAACCTTCAGGCCGACGACCTTCAAGCTGGGAAAAATCGCGCGCAGCTTGTCAGCCGCCGAATCGACCTTGAAGCGGCCGACGTCGCCCGGATGGTGAAACGGCTGGCGGTGAAGGTTCGAGACCTCGACGGAATCGAAGTCGGCCAGCGTCAGCAGCGCGGCGTGCGAGCCCAGCGCGAGCGCGGCGGGGCAACCCAGGCCGCCCACGCCGACGACCAGCACCTTCACAGCTGATCGCCTGCGCTGAAGGACCTTTCGCCCGTGTCGAGCGCGAGCGTGACGACCTGCGCACCAGGCCCGAGCCGCGCGGCGATGCGGCAGGCGGCTTCGACACACGCGGCCGTGCCCGCCGACAACAGCAACCCTTCTTCCTTGCCGAGCCGTTCGCGCATCTTCCAGGCGGTGGCGTCGTCGACGAGCTCGGTGGTCTCAGCGGACGGCGCGTCGGCCGAAAAAACGCCGGCCTGCCGATGCGGGCGCCAGGGCCCTTCGAACGGGCGAACCGCGATCGCGCGCAACGCGGGGTGCTTCTCGCGCAGCACGTCGGCGAGCAGCTCGAGCAGTGGGGACGGCGCGACGATCGCGTCGAGGCGCGGGTGCGAGGCGAGCAGCTCGCGGGCAACTTCGCTCGCCGCTTCGAGAAGGCCGGTGGTCTCGGGCTGCAACGGCTGACCGAATGGGGCAAGCGTCACCTTCGCGCCGTAGGTGAGCAGCGTCTGCCGGACTTCCAGCGGGGTGTCTTCGGGCAGCGTGGCTTCGACGGGGATGTTCTGCAGCGCGCCCTGCATCGCGACCGCGACGGCCAGCGCGCCATCGCCGGTGACGTGAAAGGCGCCGTCGGGCTTCGGCCAGTGGCGGGCGACGCGATCGAGAAACGTGGCGTTCGGGCTGCGGGTCTCGAGCTTGAGCCAGACCTGGGCCGCGCCGCGCGGGCCCACCCGCTGCAGCAAAACGCAAGGCGTCTGACCCACGAGCTGGTCGATCACGAAGAGTCGCTTAACTCCCATGGGATCGCGAGCGGTAATACTATCGGCGCCCGTGGTCGACCCCTCAGACAACTCGCTGGATCCTGCCGGCAACGATCGCCGGGCCCGCGTTCGCGCGGTGCTCGAGAAGCGCAAGCTGACGCAGAACCTTTCGGCGGAAGAAGCAGCGTCTTCGTGGATGCAGGAAAGGTTCATCGCCCGCGCGCGCGCCCTCTTCTACGCACGGATGATGTTCCTCACCCTGGGCCTGCTGATTCTGGCGGTGCCGGTGTGGCGCCACTACTTCGGCATCGCCGGGCCCTTCGCGTTCGGCGGGTACTTCGCGATGCTGTTGTACAGCGTCGCCAACTACATGGTGCTCGACCACCCGAAGGCCGGGCGAATCGTCAGCTACGTCACGCTGTGTCTCGACCTCTGCATCATGGTCGTGCTGATCGCGAAGCCGCAGACGGGCGGCGGTCTGCAGAGCCCGCTGCTCGCGACGCAGCTGTTGTTCACCACGTTGTTCGCCCTGCTCTACCCGAAGCCGCTGGCGATTCTTCCGCCGTTGCTGGCGCTGCTGATCACCACCCGCCTCGACCTGCTGCTGGGACGTTCGCCCACGGCCGTCGAGGTGCTGACCCTGATGTGGTACCTCGCGCTGAACTTCATCATCATCTACGTGCTCGTGTACCTGAACGAGCGCGAGGTCAGCGCGCACCGCGAGGTGGTCGAGCTGCAGGGTGATTTGAAAGAGCTGGCGGTCGTCGAAGAACGCAACCGGCTCGCGCGCGAGATCCACGACGGTCTGGGCGCCACGCTGTCGAGCCTGATCATTCAAAGCGAATACATCCAGACGATGGCGAAGGACGAAGCGCTGCTGAAGGAAATCGGCGAGCTCAAGGCCAGCGCGGAAGAGAGCATCGAAGAGCTGCGGCGTTCGCTGAAGATGATGCGCGAGGACTTCGACCTGGGGGTGGGGCTCGAGGACTACGTGAAGACCTTCCGCGATCGGACGCAGGTCGACGTGAAGTTCGAGCGCAGCGGCACGCCCGACAAGCTGCCCCCCGAGTCGCAGCTGGCGCTGTTCCGCGTGCTGCAGGAATGTCTGTCGAACGCGGTGAAGCACGCGGGGGCGAAGAAGGTCGAGGTGAAGCTGCACTTCGCTCCGGCGAGGGTGCATCTGTCGGTGCGGGACGACGGCAAGGGCTTCGACACGAAGATGCCGAAGGTCGGGCACTATGGCCTCATCAACATGCGGGAACGCGCGATGAAGGTCGGGGGCGAGGTGATCATCGACTCGGCCCCTGGCGCGGGGGCGCACATTTCTTTCTCGGTACCAGTCACGGCCTGAAGGGGACGACACATGGATGAGCTCGAAGCCACACCCGCTGCGCCGATCAAGGTCTACGTCGTCGAAGACCAGACGAAGATCTTGAAGAATCAGCTGAAGCTGCTCGAGGCGAGCCGCGACATTCAAAT
>JAYUXE010001058.1:0-7392 GCA_043753165.1 Archangiaceae bacterium
GACGAAGTGAAGAAGGCCGACGGCAAGGTGATCGTCTTCATCGACGAGATCCACACGCTCGTCGGAGCCGGCTCGACCGGTGATGGCCCGCAGGACGCGGCGAACGAGCTCAAGGCGGCGATGTCACGCGGCGAGTTCCCCTGCATCGGCGCCACCACGCACGACGAGTACTCGAAGTACATCGAGGCCGACCCGGCGCTCGAGCGTCGCTTCACCAAAGTGAAGGTCAACGAGCCGTCGATTCCCGACACCGTCTACATCTTGAACGGCGTCATCGGCCGGTACGAAGAGCACCACGGCCTCAAGTACACGGGCGAAGCGCTTCAGGCCGCGGCGTCGCTCGCTGCGCGCTACGTCACCGATCGCTTCCTGCCGGACAAGGCAATCTCGATCGCGGATCTGGCCGGGTCGCGCGCGCACCGGGAAGGCAAGAAGGTGGTCGAGCCGGCAGATGTCGCGCGCGTCGTCGCGAAGCTCGCGGGCCTGCCAGAAGAACGTCTGTTGATGAACGACTCGGCCCGGCTGCTGCGGCTCGAGACGGATCTCGCCCAGCGCGTGATCGGCCACGAAGACGTCGTGCAGCGCGTCGCGAAGGTGATTCGCCGCAACTACGCCGGCTTCTCGAGCCGCCGCCCGATGGGCAGCTTCCTCTTCCTCGGCCCCACCGGCGTCGGCAAGACCGAGCTCGCCCGCGCCCTCGCCGACGTGTTGTTCGGCAGCCGCGACGCGATGATCCGCATGGACATGAGCGAGCTGTCTGAAGCGCACGCGGTCAGCCGGTTGATCGGCGCGCCCGCGGGCTACGTCGGCTACGGCGATGGCGGCCAGCTCACCGAGCCGGTTCGCAAGCGTCCGTCGTCGGTGGTCGTGCTCGACGAGATCGAAAAGGCGCACCGGGACGTGCTGTTGCTGCTGCTGCAGGTGCTCGAAGAAGGCCGGCTCACCGACGGCAAAGGCCGCCACATCGACTTCTCGAACACCGTGATCGTGCTGACCACGAACCTGGGCGCCGAGGCGCTGACGCAGAAGTCGAAGGTGATGGGCTTCGGGGGCTCTTCCGAGAAGCCGACCGACGTGGCCGACGCGGCGTCGTCGGCGAAGCGGGCCCTGCCCCCGGAATTGTGGAACCGCATCGACGAGCGCTGCGTGTTCAAGCCGCTGCAGGAGATCGAGGTCGCCCGCATCGCGACGCTGCTGCTGGCCGAGAGCAGCCAGCGCCTTCGCACCGAGAAAGGCATCGAGTACTCTGCCGACGAAGAAGTGATTCGCCTGCTGCTGCAGTCGGGCGGCTTCGATCCTTCCCTCGGGGCGCGGCCCATGCGTCAGACGGTTCAGCGCCTCGTCGAAGGGCCGCTGGCCGAACGGATCCTTCAGGGTGAGTTCGAAGAGGGCGACAAGGTTCGCATCGCGGTTGCCGCCGGGCAGCTGGCCTTCCATCGGGACGTGCGGCGCGCGTCGTGAGGCGCCGAGCGAAGGTCGAGGCGCCGAAGAAGCCGAAGACGGCGCGGTGGCAGACGCGGGCGAACGCTCCGAAGCCGAGCGTCGTGATCGTCGGGTTCGGTCGCATCGGTGGGGCGTTGGCATTGCGCCTCAAGGCAGCGGGCTGGCCGGTTGCGGTGCTTCCCCGTTCGGCCGATTCGGTTCGGCGCGCGGCGAAGCTGGGCCTCAAGCTCGCGGACCATGAAGATCTGAAGCGCGCGGCAGTGTGCATTCTCGCGGTGCCCGACGCGGCGATGCCGTCGGCCGCGCAGGGGTTGATCGACGATCTCGGCAAAGAGACGGCGCTCGTTCATTGCGCGGGCGCGCTGGATCTGGACTCGTTCGGGCCCGGGCTGGTCAAGCGGTTGCGCGGCTCGTTTCATCCCCTTGTCGCGGTGTCGGACGCGCGGGATCTGCTGGCCGAACATTCAGTCGCCGTCGCCGCCAGCGATCGCGCGTTGATGCCGGTGCTCTGGCGCATGGCGCTCGCGCTGCGAATGCGGCCGATCGAAGTGCCCGAAGGCCGGCGGCCGGCGTACCACGCGGGTGCCGTGCTCACCGCCGGGCTCGTGGTCGCGCTGATGGATGCAGGGGTCGCGGCACTGGCCGAGGCGGGCGTGGAGCGTGCGGCGGCGATCAATGCGCTGCTTCCTTTGGCGCGTTCGGCGATCGACGGCGTCGACAAACGTGGGCTCGAGAAGGGCCTGACGGGGCCGATCGCGCGCGGTGACGTGTCGGTGGTTCGCGCGCACCTCGAAGCGCTGCCGCCCCCGCTCGCGTCGCTGTACAAACTGCTCTCGGCCCGCGCCCTGACGTTGATGGGCGATTCCCTGCCGACCGAGACGAAGCTCGCGCTGCAGCGGCTGCTTGGGTAGGAGCGCGGTATGCCAGCGGTCGTCGCGCACTGATGGAATGGCAGCCGCTGTGGCTCTCGCTCGAAGTGTCGATCGCCGCGACGGCGATCGCGCTCGTCGTCGGGATCGCGGGCGGTGCCCTTCTTTCACGGCCGTCGCTGCCAGGGCGCGATCTGTGGGACGCGCTGCTGACCGCGCCGATGGTGCTGCCGCCCACGGTGCTCGGGTATTTCCTGCTCGTGTCGCTGGGCCGCAACAGCGCCGTCGGTCAGGCGTTCGAGGCGGCCACCGGGCGCCCCATCGTCTTCAGCTTCCTGGGAGCGGTGATCGCCGCGACCATTGGCGCGCTGCCGCTGATCGTGAAGGCCGCGCGGGCCGCGTTCGAGCAGATCGACCCCACCCTGGTGCAGGCGGCGCGGACGCTGGGAGCCACTCCGGCCCGCGCGTTCTGGAAGATCCAGCTGCCCCTGGCCGCGCGCGGAATCGCCGCCGGTGGAGTGCTGGGCTTCGCGCGTGCCCTCGGCGACTTTGGCGCCACGCTGATGGTCGCCGGAAACATTCCGCACCAGACGCGTACGGCGTCGCTGGCGATCTACGACGCCGTCGAAGCGGGCCGTGACGCGGACGCAGCCGGGATGATCGCGGTGCTGACGGCCGTCGCGATTGCCGTCGGCTACGGCGCACAGCGGTTGGTGAAAAATGCCCGCTGACGTCCTCAAGGTTGACCTGCACGGCCGCGTGTTCGGCGACTTCCGCCTCGACGTCGACTTCGAGGTTCCCCCGGGCATCACGGTGCTCTTCGGCCCATCTGGAGCCGGCAAGAGCACCACCCTTTCCGCCATCGCCGGCCTGCTCGACGTCGAGGGCCAGGTCACGCTGGGCGACACCGTGTGGACGACGCTGCCCGTTCACCTGCGCAAAGTTGCCTACCTCTTCCAGTCGCGCGCGCTGTTCCCCCACCTGACCGCGCTCGGCAATGTCGCCTTCGGAGCCGACGAAGCCCGCGCCCGGAAGATGCTGCAGCGCATGCGCGTCGAGCACCTGGCCCATCGCAAACCGAGCACGTACTCGGGCGGCGAGGCGCAGCGGGTCGCGCTCGCCCGGGCCTTCGCGCCCGCCCCGAAACTCGTGCTCCTCGACGAGCCCTTCACTGCCCTCGATCGCGCCCTTCGAGACGAGCTCTACGGCGAAGTGAAGTCGCTGATCGCCGACGCCCAGGTCCCCGCAATTGTCGTCACCCACGACCCCGACGAGGCACGAACGCTGGGCTCGCGGTTCCTCTCGATGGCGGCCGGGCGGCTGAACCCTTGACGGCAGGGCTAACACCCCCTAATTACGCCGTCCGTCTCTCGCTCAAGGTGTATCCATGGCCCGCGTAACCGTTGAAGACTGCCTCCCGATGGTGGACAACCGCTTTGCCCTCGTGCTGCTCGCCGCGAAGCGCGCGCGTCAGCTGATGGCCGGTGCGCGGCCGATTCTCGACGTGAGCAAGAACAAGCCGCCGGTACTTTCGCTGCGCGAGATCGCCACGGGCAAAGTGCGCTTCGACCGCGACGTTCGCGAGACGCTGCTCGGCAAGTACGGCGAGGCGCTGCCGAAGCCCGAGTAGTTCCCAACACTTTTTTAAAAAAAATCAGATCCCGGAGGGGACGATGTTCGAAGGACTTTCGCTTTCGGCGGAGGAGATCGTCCGCCTTTCGAAGCAGCATTCGATCTTCGAATGGTCCGCGCAGGGCGCCGTTGCGCCGATTCCGATGACCCGGGCCGAGGGCATCTTCTTCTGGGATGCCAACGGCAAGCGGTACTTCGACTTCAACAGCCAGTTGATGTGCGTCAACATCGGGCACAGCAACAAGAAGGTGATCGCGGCGATCAAGGAACAGGCAGACCGCCTGGTCTACGCGAACCCGTACATGGCCACCGACGTGCGCGCGGTGCTGGGCCAGAAGTTGGCGCAGATCGCTCCGGGTGACTTGAACAAGGCGTTCTTCACGCTCGGCGGCGCCGAAGCGAACGAGAACGCGATCAAGATCGCCCGCATGGTCACGGGCCGGAACAAGATCATCGTTCGCTACCGCAGCTACCACGGCGGCACCGCCGGAGCCGCGACCCTCACCGGTGACCCCCGCCGCTTCGCCGCCGAGCCCGGCATCCCCGGCGTCTGCCGCGTGCTCGACCCGTACGCCTACCGCTGCGGTTTCTGTTCCGACAAGCCGGCCTGCACGCTGTCGTGTCTGCGCCACGTCGAAGAAGTCGTCGACTTCGAAGGCCCCCAGAACATCGCCGCGATCCTGATGGAGACCGTCACCGGCACCAACGGCATCATCGTGCCCGCCGACGGCTACCTGCAGGGCCTGCGCGCGCTCTGCGACAAGCACGGCATCATGCTGATCCTCGACGAGGTGATGGCCGGCTTCGGCCGCACCGGCAAGATGTTCGCCGCCAACCACTGGGACGTCGTCCCCGACATGATGACGATCGCCAAAGGCCTCACCAGCGCGTACATGCCGCTGGGCGCAGTGCTCATGCGCGACAAGGTGGCCGCCCACTTCGAGAAGAACGTGTTCTACGGCGGCCTCACGTACAACTCGCACCCGATGTGCCTCGCCGCCGCCATCGCCACGATCCAGGTGATGGAAGAAGAGAAGCTGGTCGAGAACAGCGAGAAGATGGGCAAGGTCCTCGCGCGCGAGCTGCAGAAGATGAAGGCGAAGCACCCGTCGGTAGGCGACGTGCGATCGCTGGGCCTCTTCTCGATCGTCGAGCTCGTGAAAGACCGCAAGACCCGCGAGCCGATGGCGCCCTTCAACGCCACCCACGCGCAGATGGGCGTGATGAACGACCTTCGAAAAGCCTTCCTCGACGCCGGCCTGTACACCTTCGTCCGCTGGAACAACTTCTTCGTGAATCCGCCGCTGACGATCACCGAAGAACAGCTGCTCGAAGGTCTGGCCATCATGGACAAGGCGCTCGAAATCACCGACGCGGCCGTGAAAAACTGAAAAGTCTGAATCGCGGGCTTGTCCTCCTGAACAGAGGATGAGCCCGCCCCCCACAAAGCGCTGCGTCACTGACGACGACCTCGCAGGTTGGGTCGAAGGCCGCCTCACGCCCACGCAGATCTCGGCGGTCGAAGGCCACCTCGGCGGCTGCAACACCTGCCGGGTCGTGTTGTCAGAGCTGGCCCGCACCACCGAGCCCCGCCCGCTCGCCGGCACCCTCGGGCGCTACGTGCTTCAGGAAGAGATCGGCGCCGGCGGCATGGGGGCCGTCTGGGCGGCCTGGGATCCCACGCTGGGCCGCAAGGTCGCGGTGAAGATCATCCACGAGGCCCCCCGCGACGCCGCGGCCCTCGCGCAGCGGTTCGTTCACGAGCGCGAGATCCTCGCCGGCCTCGAGCACCCGAACATCGCCCGACTGCTCGATGCCGGGGAAACGCCCGAGGGCCGTTCGTACTTCGTGATGGAGCTCGTCGACGGCCAGCCCATCGATCAGTTCTGCGATTCGAGAAAGCTGAGCCCCCGCCAGCGCCTCGCGCTGATGCGCCCCGTGTTCGCCGCTGTCACGCACGCGCACCAGCACCTCGTCGTGCACCGCGATCTCAAGCCCGGCAACATCCTCGTTACCACCGACGCAGTGCCCAAGCTCGTCGACTTCGGCATCGCCCGCCTGCTCGAAGACGGAACGCGGGTGACGAGCACCGGCCTGGCTCCGATGACGCCGGCCTTCGCCTCGCCCGAGCAGGTGCGCCGCGAGCCCGCCGCCACGCCTTCCGACGTCTACTCACTGGGCGTGGTGCTTCACGAGCTGCTCACCGGTGTCGGGCCCTACGCGGTGCCGCCGGGAAACGTCGAAGCCCTGCTGACGGCCATCCGCGACGGCGAGCTGAAGCCCTGCAGCGCCGCAGTGTCGCGCGCCGACGACACGATGGTCTTCAACCGGGCGCCGGCGCGCGATCGTCTGCGGCGCGAGCTCGAAGGCGAGGTCGACGCGATCGTGGCGATGGCGCTGCGCCGCGAGCCGAAAGATCGATACGCCTCGGTGCAGGCGCTGGACGACGACATCGGCGCATGGCTCGACGGCCGCCCCACCCTGGCCGGCAGAAGCAGCAGCCTCTACCGCGCGGTGAAGCTGATTCGCCGCCACAAGACGAGCGCCGCCGCGCTGCTGGCCGCCTTCGTCGCGCTGTCCGCAGGCCTCGTCGCGACGCTGTGGCAGGCACGCCGCGCCGAACGAGAACGCGACGCCGCGCAGCGACGGTTCGAGCAGGTGCGCACGCTGGCCCACGCCGTGCTCTTCGACTACCACGACGGCATCGCCGACCTGCCCGGCTCGACGCCGATGCGTGAACGGCTGGTCAAAGACGGGCTCGCGTACCTCGACTCGCTGTCGGGCGATGCGCGCACCGACGTGCCGCTGAGGCGGGAACTGGCGCAGGCGTACCTCAAGGTCGGTGACGTGCAGGGCGACCCCTTCTCCAACAGCCTCGGCGATACGACGTCGGCCAGGGCCAGCTACCTCAAGGGCCGCGAGATCGCCGTCGAGCTCTTGAAGACGGTGCCCGGCGACGTCGCGGCGCGAAAAGTCGAAGCGCAGAGCCACGAAAAAGCCGGCGCCATTCTCGAAGTCAGCGGCGACCTTCGCAGCGCGCTGGCCGAATACCAGGAGGCCCGCCGGCTGGACACGCTGCTCGCCGCCCAGCTGCCCGATGATCTCGAGCAACGCTACACCTTGTCGCGAGACCTGCTGTCGACGGGGCAGCTGTTGCTGCAGCTGGGCGAGCTCGATGCCGCTTCCGCCGTTCTGGAAGAGTGTCTGGCCACCCGCCGCAAGCTCGCCCTCGATGCGCCCGACGCGAAGAATCGCCGTGGGGTGGTGATTGCGCTGGCGTCGGTGGGTGACGCGCGCAAAGAACAGGGCCGCGTGAAGGAGGCGATCGCGCTGCTGGACGAAGCCGAACCCCTCGCAGCGGCGCTGGTGGCCGAGCAGCCAGACTCGCCGACCATGCTGCGGACGCAAGCGACGCTGTGGTCGCGGCTGGTCGTTGTCTATCTGCTCG
>JAYUXE010001059.1:0-3167 GCA_043753165.1 Archangiaceae bacterium
AAGGTCGGCAGGCCATAGGCGCCCCGTGCGACCGCTTCGTCCGTGTTCGCCTTGAGCCGCGCCTTCACCTCGTCCGTGCCCGCGCGCGCCACCATCGCGGCCGCGTCGAGCCCCAGCTGCCCGAGCACACCGGCAACCGTCGCCGGATCGTTGCAGTCGGCGCGTTCGGCCCAGATGCGGGTGAACATCTTCTGCGTGTACTCGACCAGCTTCCCCTGCTCTTCCGCCACCAGCGCCACCCGGTTCGCGAGCACGGCGGTGAAGGGAAAGTTGTCGGGCAGCTCGATGGGCGGCAGGCCGTAGTGCTTCGCCCAGTCGTTGAGATCTTTGAACGAATGCACCGCCTTTGCCGCGACGGAAGTCGGCCCCGTATTTCCTGTGGCCTTCATCACGCCCGGCAAATACAGAGGACGCCAACGAACCGACGCGTCCGTCCGTTTCGCAAGCGCAGGCACCTGCGTCGACGCGAGGTACGAATACGGACTCATGAAGTCGAAGAAGAACTCGAGGGTTTTACCCATGGCGGCCGAGCGACTTACCTCCACCGAACCGCTTTTAGAAGCGCTGCGCTCGGCCGCGGGCCACTTCGGCCCCGAGCTCGCCGCCACCGCCTACGCGCGCGGCCTCGCCGTCACCGACAAGGCGACCGGCGCGACGAAGCCGATTCCGATCACCGCCACGCCCGTGATTCTTCCAACAGCAGAGCTTCTGAGGCGGCAGACTCTGGCGGCGCTGCTCAGCTCGGCCACGCTGAAGATGTCGCGCGCCATCTGCCTCGGCAGCGCCAGCGAGCTCGTCCTCGGGGCGCTGTCTCCACTCGAACGCAAGCTCTGCGAGGCCACGGTCGCGAAGACCGACACGCTGGTCACGACGCGGGTCGACTTCTTCGTCGGCAGGTCGGTGAGCGCGCTGGAAGTGAACGCGACGATTCCCGCGATGCAGGGCTACTCGGACATCGCGGCCAACACGCTGATCGAGATCGCGGGCCGCTACTGGGGTCTGCAGCCCCACGTGCTTGCTTCGCTGATGGCGAAGAACGGCAGCAACGCCCTCGCCCTGTACCGCGCGCTGCTGGCGGGCTACGCGAAGGTGCGGCCCGGCCAGGGCCCCAACCGCATCGCCCTGCTCTCACGCCGCAACGACGCGCAGCTCACCGAACAGCGCTACCTGTGCGAACGGTTCCGCGAATGGGGCGCCGACGCGGACATCGTTCACCCCGACCAGCTCAGCGGCGCGGACGCGGTCACCGCGAACGGAAAAACATACGACCTGGTTTATCGCCACCTCTTCGTGCGGCGCCTCGAAGAGCCCGACCTGAAGGGCGCCGAGTACGTGCGCGCGCTGCTCGCCGAGCCGAATGGAACGCGCGCGGTGGTGCTGAACCCGCCGGCCTCGCACGTCGAGGTGAAGGCCGCCTTCGCTCTGTTGTCGCAGGCGCGCGAAGAAGCGGACCTCGCCCAGGCGGCGGGCCTCACCGACGAAGAGCTCGCGGCGATCGCCGAATCGGTGCCGTGGACGCGGCCCTTCCGCGGCGAGGCGCTGGTCGCGCAGGTCACCGCGGATCCCGACCGCTACGTGTTGAAGCGATCGTGGGACTACGGCGGTCGCGCTGTCTTCGTCGGCCGCACCCGCGACGAGGCGTCGTACAGCGACCGCGTGAAGGCGGCGTATGGCAGTGCGCTCGACTGGGCGGCGTTGTGCGTTCGCGCCGCGGCAGATCGCGTGGGCGGCGGCTTCGTGGTGCAGGAGCTCGTCGAGACGAAGCCCGAGCCGCACCTCATCTGCGATGGCAACGTCCAGCAGCCGGCCGATCTGTTCGTCGACTTTTCGTCGTACGCTTCGGTCGGGCTCGGCAACCAACCCGCCTGGGGCGGTGTCTGCCGGGGGTCTATGTCACACATCGTAAATATCGTTGGAGGGGGCGGCGTGATTCCGCTGTTCAATGACGAAGTGGCAGCCTCCCTGCTGAATGCTTACCGTGCTGTGGGCAACAACCGTCGTTAGTAGAACCCCTCGAAAGGACACAAAATCATGGCCTGGCAGACTCCTGGTTCCGTAGGCATCAGCAACAACAGCCAGATCGTCGCGGACGAAGCGACGCGCACGTACATGAGCGCGGTCTACCGGTGGATGGTGGCCGGCCTGGCGATCACGGGCGTCACCGCCGTGGTGGTGGCGAGCAACGCATCGCTTGCCCAGGCCGTGATGGGGCTCTACCTGCCCCTGATCATCGGCGAGCTCGTGCTGGTGATGGCGCTGTCGTTCCTCGCTCCGAAGGTCAGTGGCCCGGTGGCGGCGCTGATGTTCCTCGGCTACGCGTTCATGACGGGGCTCACCTTCTCGGTGCTGTTCCTCAGGTACAGCCTGGGCTCCATCGGCAGCACGTTCTTCATCACCGCCGGCGCCTTCGGGGCCCTGTCGATCTACGGCACGGTGACCAAGAAGAACCTGTCGAGCTGGTCGACCTTCCTCTTCATGGGCCTCATCGGCGTCGTCCTCGCGGGCGTGGTGAACATCTTCTTGCAGAGCAGCGGCCTGTCGTTCGTGATCGCCTGCGCGGGCGTGCTCGTGTTCGCCGGCCTCACCGCCTACGACACGCAGAAGCTGCGCGAGCACCACGCGAACATGCAGCACAAGAGCCGCAGCTCGGCCGCCATCACCGGCGCGCTGATTCTGTACCTCGACTTCATCAACCTGTTCCTGATGCTGCTGCGCCTGCTGGGCAACCGGCGGTAGGCCTTGAAATACGGTAGGGTCGGGGCGTGAAAATCAATCGCCCGACGGCCGGGGAGCTGCGCAAATCGCAGCTTCCCGACGCCAAGCCCGCTGCCAGCACCGCGGCTCTGACGCAGACGAAGCCCGCCGCCGCCGGCTGGGCCGCGAAGGGCGCATCGACGCGGGCAGCCGCTCCTGCCGCGCCGGTGGCCGCCAGCAAAGCCCCCGCAGCGATCACGGCCTTCGATTCCCCGAGCTTCAACGCGACGCTCGACCGCACCACGAACTCGCGGAACACGTCTGGCAACAGGCTGACGATGCTGTTCGATGGGGCGAAGTCCTTCCCCGAGCGCAACAAGATGATCGACGGGGCGAAAGAGTCGATCAACCTGCAGACCTTCATCTTTGCCAGCGACGACACGGGCTGGGAGCTCGCCAACCGCCTCGCGGCC
>JAYUXE010001060.1:0-7382 GCA_043753165.1 Archangiaceae bacterium
GGTGCACTGCTGGCCCTCACCGCAGATGTTGGTGCTCGCGCCGACCTTGCAGATCTGCTGGCAGGTCGAGTCTGCGCCGCCGATGCACGCGAAGCCCGCGACACAATCGAGAGAGAGCGTGCACGGCGCGCCCTCGCCCTGCGACCCGATGCGGGCGCAGAAGGGAAACCCCGCTACCCGCGGGTAGCAGGCGTCGTTGGGCCCGGGGCAGTCTTGAACGAACAGGTCGCACCCAGGACCTGCGTCGAGGCCGCCGCCATCTGGCAGGACCTCGGTCGGCACTCGCCCACATGCGCAGGCGAATACGAGGAGCACGCAGGCGCGCCGCACAGCTTGCTCAGCCGTACGACTTTTCTTTCTTTTCCTGCTCTTCCTTGCAGCGAATGCAGAGCGTCGTCACCGGGCGCGCTTCCAGGCGCTTGGCGCTGATGGGCTCTTCGCACCGTTCGCACACACCGAACGTGCCGTCTTCGATGCGGGCGAGGGCCTTTTCGATTTTCTTGAGCAGGAACTTTTCCCGATCACGAAGGCGGAAGACCATGCTCTGCGCGTACTCGCTCGAGGCGAGGTCGATTTCGTCAGGAAGGTCGTCCGTGTCGAAGTTGGACTCCTCCATCAACGTCTTCTTTGCGCTCTGCAGCAGTGCCAGCTTGCTGTCTTCCAGCATCTTTTTGAAACGCTTCATTTCCTTCTGATTCACGAGCGCGGCCTCCAACGTGTTCCAAAAAAAGGCCAAACAGCATTAGACAGCGGACCATTCTGTGTCAAGGTAAGACGACCTAAGTATTCGAAACAATTCCGAATGTCAGACAATTCACGCTTCGACCGCGAGTTCCTTAAGTCAGCTCTAACGCTGGCTACCAACGCTGATGTCGATCACCTGCTGTATATCGGCGACATCCCCATCCCAGATGCTGACCTGCGCGGCCGCCGCTGCCGCAAAAAGCTCATCTACGCGGTGACCCTAGAAGCGTTGGCTCAAGACCTTCATTCCAAAAAAGAGCGCGCGCTCGTCATCCCCGCCTACGACTACTCCCGCATCGAGCGCGTCAAAGTAGCGATGGTATCCGCTTTGTCGCAAGGAGCGTTCAAAGAAGGAGACATGGTGCTTTGTCTGACTGGCCGCATCGGCCGGCACATCGACACCATGATGCAGATGCGCATCGGCAGCTCGCTGGACGATCGGGTGGCGATCGAAGGCGTGAAGCTGGGCGACGAGTTCAATTCGCAGGTCGTGGACGCGATGATTCAGCTCGCCCTGCAGATCGGCCAGGAAGGCTTCGAAGGCCACGCGGTCGGCACGATCATCACCATCGGCGATCACAACAACGTGATGGAAAAGAGCCGCCAGCTCACCATCAACCCGTTTCAGGGAATCTCGGAGTCCGAGCGCAACGTGCTCGACCCGCGCATTCGCGAGGCGATCAAGAACTTCTCGGTGCTCGACGGGGCGTTCGTCATTCGCGAGGACGGCGTGGTGCTCGCGGCCGGCCGTTACCTGTCGGCGCAGGATGACGAAGTGAAGATTCCGCTGGGCCTCGGCGCCCGGCACGCGGCGGCGGCGAGCATCACCGCGTCGACCCGCTGCATCGCCCTGGTGGTGAGCCAGACCTCGGGCGCGGTGCGGCTGTTCAAAGAAGGCAACATCGTGCTGGAGCTTCACCAGACCGCGCGACGAACGTAGAAGTCGCCGCATCCACTTTTTCAGGAGATTCCCCTTGGCCAAGATCAAGCTCGACATCCCCCACTCGCTCGCGGCCGACGAAGCCAGGAAGCGCATTGAAGCCCTGTTCGCGTACTGGGGCCGGAAGTACGGCGTCAAGGCGACCTGGGCAAACGAAGTCGCCAGCTACGAAGGCAAGGTGATGGGCATCAGCTTCGACGGCAAGCTGTCGGTGCTCGCCGGGAAGATCGCCGGTGAGGCCATCGACCCGGGCTTCCTGCTGCGCGGCCAGGCAAAGAAGTACCTCGACCAGAAGTTCGCCCACTACCTCGACCCGAAGAAGACGGTGGCCGACCTGGCCGGCGACGACTGAGCTGACGCGTCCGCCCGTCAGCGCTTGAGGCCCAACAGCAGGCCATCGGGCGTGGGAATGCAGGTGGTGTCGAACGCCTCTGCGGCTTCCGCGTGGAAGCGGCGCATGTTGGCGGCCTCGGTGTCGTCGTCCAGCAGCCGACCGAAAAGATACGCGTTGTCGCCCAGCAGCAGGCCGCCCCTTCGCAGGTGCTGCGCCGCCCAACGGCCGTAGCCGTCGTAGTTGCGTTTGTCGGCGTCGATGAACACCGCGTCGAAAGGGCCGTGCGTGGCGAGGGACGGAAGAACGTCGAGGCCGGCTCCAACGAGCACTTCGACTTTGTCGCTCTGCCCTGCCGCGGCGATCGCCTTGCGCGCGACGTCGGCGTGGCGCGGGTCGAACTCGATCGTCCACAGCTTGCCGCCCGTCGGCAGCGCGCGGGCGATGCGAATCGCCGAATAGCCGGCCAGCGTGCCGACCTCGACGACCTTCTTCGCCGAGACCATGCGCAGCAGGAGCTCGACCAGCTTCCCTTCAGAACGCCCGACCTGAATCGCCGGCATCTGCTCTTTCGCGGGCGCATCGAAGGCGGCGGTGAGGCCCGCGTCGTGGGGCGCGTGAAGAAGATCCAGGTGCTCGAGGATCTGCGGGGTGCTGTAGCGGGTGCCAGCGCGCGAGTCGTTGTCGGCCATGGCAATCACCTACCACTGAGGGTATGGGCGTGCGCATGCTTCACGCGCTCACCGGGATTCCGAAGCTCAGCCACGTCGATTCCGAGGTCTTCACGCTGCGGTACTTCGGCGCCTGCATGGCGTGCACGTTCTGCAATGACGGCTGCTGCCAGTACGGCTGCGACGTGAACGTGGGCGAGCGCGATCGGTTGCTTGCGCTGAAAGACGAGCTGGCGCCCCACGTGCGCGTGCCCCCCGAACGCTGGTTCTCGAGCGTGGTGAACGAGGATCCCGAGTACCCGACGGGGAAGTTCGTGCGCGCCAACGCAGAAGACGGCGCGTGCGTGTTCTTGAACCGCAAGACGCGCGGCTGTTCGATTCACGCGTTCGCGCTGAAGACGGGCCGCGACTACCACGAGATCAAGCCAATGGTCTGTTGGGTGTTTCCGCTGTGCTGGGACCAGAAGGTGCTGCGGCCGAGCATCGACGTGAAAGACGACCTGATCTGCGCGGGCAAGGGCATGACGCTGTACGAAGGCGCCCGCGACGAGCTCGAGATCGTGTTCGGCGAAGATCTGGTGCGGCAGCTGGACGCGCTGTCGGCGCAGGCGAGCTGAACGAAGTGGGCACGGTGCTGCAGGCGATTGGCGGCACTCCGCTGGTGGCGCTGCAGCAGATCGGCAAGGGGCTGCCGCACCCGATTCTGGTGAAGTGTGAGCACCTGAATCCGGGCGGCTCGGTGAAAGACCGCATCGCGCTCGCGATCATCGATGACGCGGAACAGCGCGGCGTGCTGCGGCCCGGCGCGACGCTGATCGAAGCGACCGCGGGGAACACTGGCGTCGGCCTCGCGCTCGTCGCGGCGGCGCGCGGGTACAAGCTGGTGTGCGTGATGCCCGAGAAGATGAGCATCGACAAGCGCGTGGCGCTGGCGGCAATGGGCGCAAAGGTGATGATGACGATCAACGCGCCGCCGTCGAGCCCCGACAACTTCCGCAACGTCGCCAGGCGCTTGGCGGAAGAGAACGGCTGGTTCCTCACCGATCAGTTTCGCAACCCGGCCAACGTCGCGGTGCACGAGCGCACGACGGGCGCAGAGATCCTGGCGCAGTGCAACGGCCGGGTCGGTGCGTTCGTCGCGGGCGCTGGCACGGGCGGCACAATCAGCGGCGTCGGACGCCGGTTGAAGGCAGCGCTTCCGGGCGTGAAGGTGGTGCTCGCGGATCCCGTCGGGTCGGGGTTGGCCGATTGGGTCGAGACGGGCCGCATCGGGGCCGAACGGGTCACCGACGCCGAGAGCTTCGCAATGGTGCAGCAGTTGGTGCGGGAAGAAGGCCTGCTGGTGGGCGGCTCGGCGGGGACGAACGTGGTCGCGGCGCTGAGGGTCGCCGCGCGTGGAGGGCTGCAGGGGCCGGTGGTGACGGTGCTGCCCGATGGGTGGGATCGCTATCGCGCGAAGCCCTGGATGCAGGGGTGGGTGTAAGCACCGCGCGCGGGTCGGGGAATACCCGTTTCGGTCAGCGCCGACGCCGCTGAATTCGCGAGGTTCCCGCTTGGTATGGCGGCTGCTCAGGGCATACTCATGGACCTGGCTGGCTACTTCGAAGACCGGAAGGCGACAGACATCTCGCTGGCCATCGCCGATGCGCTGGGCGACTTCCACGAAGAGACTGTGCCGCTCGCGCAGGTCGTCTCACCTTCGGATCCGACCGCGGTTCCCAGGGGCACCTGCCCCAAGTGCATCGCCGCCCGTTCGCCGGAAGCCGCTGCGTGCCCCAGCTGTGGGCTCAAGTTCTCGCGGTTTCACGCGTCGTCGGTCGAGCCGAGCGAAGGCATGCTGCAGGCGTTCGCGTGGCTGCAGGCCGGCGACGCGAAGGTCGAGGAACACCAGCGCCTGCTGGCGCGCGCAGATCTGATGGGCGAGCTTCCCCAGGTCGTCCGGCTGTACCGCATCTGGCTCGCGCGGAGCCCGTCGAACGCCATTGCTGAGAAGGTGCTTCAAGAGGCGGTGAAGATCGCCAGCGCCCAGCTCGCCGTGGATCCCCCCGAGCCGAAGAGCAGCTTCGGCCGGAACCTCATCTTCTTCCTGCTCGTCTTCAGCTTCCTGGCGATCGTGTCGATCAAGACCTTCGCCGCGCTGCACCCCTGAGGACCAGGGCCGCCCGGCCTACGGGCAGAGGGCCGGGTCGCGAAACGCGCTCTTGCAGTCGACGAGGCGCTGGTTGCCAGTCAGGGGCTCGAGCTCGAGCACCTGCGACACCGCACCATTCGCCGCCGTGAACGTCAGAGACGCGGCCGGCGGAGCCCCGGCCGTGTCGTCGCAATACTTGCCCCCGGCAACCACGCGGGGCGCGCCCGAGCCAGCGCTGAAGCACAACCCCTGAAGCGACGTCGCGAGGGTGAGCGCCGCGGGAATCTCGATCACCTCACCCTTCTGCGGACACACGCACCCGCCGGTGCCGCACGCGTTGGTCGAGCACGCCACCGTCGGGCACACCGTGCCCCAGCTGTCGGAACAATCGAGCCTTTCCCACTGAAGGGTGCGCTTCGTGCCGATGGTGGTGATCATCAGCCGCACCGGCTGCCGGTACTTGCGCGCCAGCTGCCTGGCTTCGTTGGCTGCATTGCTCATCGCGTTGATGGCCGCCCCTTCGCGGCTGCGGGTGATGGCGTTGCCGAAGCTCACCATCGACATCGCCGACAGCACCGACAGCACCGCAATGGCCGTCAGCATTTCGATCATCGTGATGCCACGCGTCGGGGTTTTCATGGGTCAGTTCCTCAGGTAGCCAAAATTTCGGGGGCTCACGCGAATCGCGAACGTGCGGCGCTTGTAGCCATCGCGGCGGTTCGATTCGGCGTCGAGCAGAAAGGCCGTGCCCGACTTCGCCACCTGCGCGATGTCCGGCGCACCCGACCGTGCGGTGAAGCTCACTTCGACGTTGCGAACCCGGTGCATCAGCGCGTCACGAATCGTCGTCTCGTCGGCCGCGGTGCTGAAGCTCGACGCGCCCGGAATCGTGCAGCCCACCGGGGGGCTCGTCGTCCCATCATTCGGGCACGCATCGAGCGCGAGGTTTCCCGCGGTCGTGTCGGGGTACCAGTCCAGCGTCGCCGAAGGACTCGCGAGGTTCACCAGGCCGTACCGCACCTTCATCTGCTCGACGTTGCGGCTCAACACCTGCCACGTGCCCCCCGATTCCGCGGTGCCGTCGGGGTCGACCTCGAGCGCCGGCGAACCCGACTTCCAGTTGACCCGGAATGCGCGGCTGGACGCCGGCATCAGCACCAGCTCGTCGGAATCCCAGAAGCCGGTGACGTTCGGGTCGGGACTCAGCTCGAACGTGCTGCTGCAGAGGCTCAATGCCGGGCCCGCCGCAACGCCGTGCGCATCGTCGACCTTCACGGCGAAAGCCGACGGCCCCCCCGTCACCGACTTCACCTCGAAGATGCAGGCGCGCCGCTTCGAGGGGTTCACCGCAAAGGCGTTCTTGCCAACCATCGACGAGGGCCACGCCGCCGACGTGCAGATGAAGTTCCCCGTCTTCACCTTGTTCGACGGGCACCGCACCACGCTGAGCGTGCTCGCCGCGTCACCCGACCAGATCTCGACGAAGTCCGACGTGAGGTTCGGGCCACCCGTCAGGTATGGCGACGGAGGCAGCGCGAAGGTCGAGTCGGAAGCGAAGGCCTCGTTGCTCTTCACGTCGATCGCGTACCGTTCGGACGAGCCGAACGTGATGCGCCCCGTGCCCGTGCCTCCACCGGCGCGCGCGAGGTCAGGAGCGATCAAGTCTTGAAGGTTCCGCAGCGTGCTCTGCGTCATGGCGGTGCGGCTCTCGAGCACGCCGCGGCGCTGAAGCTGGGTGGTGACGACGACGCCGCCGCCGATGACTCCCAGTGAGATCGCGCTGGCCACCATCAGCTCGAGCAACGTGAACCCCGATCGCTTCACGGCGCCACCCGGGTCTGCAGGGCGATGGCCTGGCGCGGACGATCGGCCTCGGCCCACGAGACGATGACGCGAACATTCACCACGCTGCCGGCTTCCGAGTTCGCCAGCGCCCGCGTCAACCTCGGCGCACCCGTTTCAGTCGCCTCGAAAGGCGGGTCCACATCGAGGCTGACGTCGAAGCGGCGGCGGCCCGGGCTGTCGGCGGTGGCGACCTGGCCGTTCGCGCTCCAGTAGCTGGGGGGCTGCACGTCGCCGTCCAGCGCCTTCAGGTTCGCACAGGGATCCAGCGGCACCACGCCGTCGCACCCGAGCTGCGTGATGCGTTCGAGCTCGCGTTCGGCGACGACCAGCGCCTGCGCCTGGGTGAGGTTGCGGCGGTTCAGCTTCGACGTGCCCACGACCGTCATCCCGATCGCCGCGATGCCGCCGACCAGAATGGCCATCGTCGCCAGCGACTCGACCAGGGTAACTCCGCGGGCCTTCATTTGACTCTCCCATTGCGGTCGACGTCCCAGATCACGATGCCGCTTCGCCCGGGGGTTGCCGCAGACAGCTTGTTGTTCCAGGCCGCCGAACCCTTGGCCTTGAGCTTCGCGTCGGCGGTCAAGATGAACAGATGCTCGTCGTATGCCACCGGCGGAGTGACCACGTGTCCGCCCAGCTCGGACCCGCTGCCCGGCAGGCCCGCGCCCGTGTCGAGGTCGTATGAGAACACCTTGCCGCTGGTGCTGTTGTCGAGGG
>JAYUXE010001061.1:0-3166 GCA_043753165.1 Archangiaceae bacterium
CGCTGATTCAGGAAGTCCTCGACGTCGCCACCCAGGCGCCACTGAAGAAGGGAACCGGCGAGCTCACCCTCACCGGGCTCTACCCGTACGTGCAGGCGATGCCGCTCATCCGCTACCGCACGGGCGATCTGGTCGAGCTTGGGCCCCGGTGCCCCCGGGTCGGGCAGGCGGGCTTTCGTCCCCGTGGCCGCATCAGCCAGTCGATTCTCGAAGGGTCCGAGCTGGTCGTCAGCGGGCAAGACGTCCAGGAACTGCTGGAAGCCGAGAGCGCCGTCGCCCGTCACCCGCACCCCGTCGAGCTGCTCGGCCTCGTGAAGTGCCACGACCTCGGTGCCGTGAAGTACACGCTCGCCTCTTCTCGCAAACGCATCGTGCTCACCGTCGAGCTCCGCTTCGACCCCCGCGTGTTCGTCGCCGATGCGCAGGCGTTCGCCGGCCGGCTCGAGGCCTCGCTTCAGAAGCTCAGCCGGCGGCCTTTCAGCCTCGAAATTCGCTGCGTCGCGCCCCACACGCTCACAGCCCCGTGGTCGAAATTCTGAGCTACCTTCCGCGGCCGTGAGCTCTGCCCAACACCACTACAAGTCCAACCTCCGCGACCTCTTCTTCAACCTCTTCGAGTTCCTCGACATCGGCAAAGACGTGCTGGGCAAGCCGCCCTTCGCCTCGATGGACGAACAGACCGCGCGCGACACGCTCAAGGCCTACGACGAGTTCGCCCGCACCCAGCTCGACTTGAGCTTTGCGGACGCCGATCGCAAGGGCCTCGAGTTCGACGGCAAGGGCAACGTCACCCTTCCGAAGTCTTTGTACAAAGACATGGAGGCCGTCTACGCCGCCGGGTGGGATCGCCTGCCCCTGCCCGAATCGCTGGGTGGCGTCGGTGCCCCGCCCAGCGTCGCCTACGCCCAGTTCGAGATGACCGCCGGGGCCAACCCCGCCCTCGGCTACTACCTCTTCGGCCCTGTCATCGCCCGCACCATCGATCGCCTCGGCACCGACGCGCAGAAGAAGCGCTTCGTCAGCGCCATCGTCGAAGGCGGGTGGGGCGGCACCATGGTCCTCACCGAGCCCGACGCCGGCAGCGACGTCGGCGCCGGCCGCACCCGCGCGAAGCCCGTTGGCAACGGCGTCTGGGAAATCGAAGGCACCAAGCGCTTCATCACCAACGGCGACTACGACTACCCCGCCAACATCGTCCACCTCGTGCTCGCCCGCCCCGAAGGCGCCGGCCCTGGCACCAAGGGCCTGTCGATGTTCATCGTCCCCAAGTTCTGGGTCGACGAAAACGGCAAGCAGACCCCCGAACGCAACGGCGTCTACGCCACCGCGGTCGAGAAGAAGATGGGCATCAAGGCGTCGGCCACCTGCGAAATGACCTTCGGCGCCGACAAGCCTGCGCGCGGCCTGCTCGTCGGTGAGGTGCACGAAGGCATTCGGCAGATGTTCCACGTCATCGAGCACGCGCGAATGGCGGTCGGCATCAAGTCGATGTCGACGCTGTCGACCGGCTACCTCAACGCGCTGCAGTACACGAAAGACCGCGTGCAGGGCTCGGACCTGCTGAAGGCCGCCGACAAGACCGCCCCGCGCGTGCGGATCATCACCCACCCCGACGTGCGCCGGATGTTGATGGCGATGAAGGCCAACGCTGAAGGTCTGCGTGCGCTCATCTTCTTCACCGCCTCGATTCAGGACCAGGTCGAGATCCTCGGTGGCCACGGCGACAAGCGCGCCGACGGCCTCGACAAGCTCAACGATCTGCTGCTGCCGCTGGTCAAGGGCTACAGCTCGGAAAAAGCCTACGAGATGCTCGGAGTCGCCCTGCAGTGCTTCGGTGGCTCGGGCTACTGCCAGGACTACCCGATTGAACAGTACGTGCGAGATCAGAAGATCGACTCGCTCTACGAGGGCACGACCCACATCCAGGCGCTCGACCTCGTCTTCCGCAAGATCGCTCGCGACGGTGGCGCGACGCTGCAAGAGCTGCTGGGCCGCATTCGCCACACGCTGGAATCGAAGGAAGGCGGTGAGGCCCTGGCGCACGAACGCGAGAAGCTCGCCCGCGGCCTCGCCGACGTCGAAGGGTTGTTCGGAGCCATGCTCGGCAAGCTCGGCGAATCGCCGTACCACGTCGGCTTTCAGGGCAACCGCATCCTCGCTGCGCTCGCCGAAGTCACCATCGGCTGGCTCCTGATCCGCCACGCGGCCATCGCGCACAGCAAGCTCGGAGCGGCCACCGGCGATGACAGGGGTTTCTACACGGGGAAGATCGCCGCCGCGCGCTGGTATGCCGACAACGTGCTGCCGGGCCTCACGCTCATCCGCAAGCTCGTCGAGGCCGGCACGCTCGAGTTGCTCGATCTGCCCGAGGACGCGTTCTGAGCTCCTTCCGCATTCCATTGGCGGAAGGTGTCGTTCTTCCTCCTTCGATCACCAGCCCCGATGGCTGTCTTCGCCCCACCGACGTCATCGATTCCAACCACCCGGCGGTTCTCGCAAAGGCCGCGACCGTGTCGGGCACCCCGATGGAAAAGGCGCAGGCGTTGTTTGCGATGGTTCGCGACCAGTACCGCTACGACTTCACCCCGAAGCTCGTGTCGCGCGACTCGTGGCGCGCGAGCCAGACCCTCGAACGCGGAAAGGGCTTTTGTCAGCAGAAGGCCGTGCTCCTCGCGGCGCTGCTGCGCGCGGCTGGCGTGCCTTCCGCCATCTGCTTCCAGCACATCCGCGATCACAAGCTGCTCGACACCCGCTTCGCTGCCGTGCTGCCCGACGGCATCATCGCCTTCCATGGGCTCGCCGCGGTCTGGTCGGGCACGCAGTGGCTCCGACTCGACCCGTCACTCGACAAAGGTCTCGTGGAAATTCGACGCTATCGACTCACCGAGTTCGACGGCACGCACGAAGCGTTGCTGAACCCGAACGATCTCGACGGCCACCCGCACTTCGATTTCCTCGCCCACTTGGGGCCCTTCGCCGATTTCCCCCGCGTCATCACCGACGTTGGAGTTGAAATCCGAGCGGTCTGGGACGCCCTGCGCGACGTCGCAAAGAAGACCAACGCCACGATGTGAATCGTTTGAGCTCAAACGATTGTGCCGAGACGTAGGCAAAGAATCACAATGCACAAGGATTTCTCTTAGGGTATTTCTGTCCCGTCGTTGTG
>JAYUXE010001062.1:0-7345 GCA_043753165.1 Archangiaceae bacterium
GCGCTCGCCTCGGCCGACAGGTTTCCTGCGCGGGCCAGGTAGCTGCCCATCACCTCGGGCGCCCCCTTCGCGTCGTAACGCGCGAGATCGATCTGTTCCTCTCGCACCAGCATCGTCCCCGCGATCAAATCGCCCACGCGGCGGTGGCGCGGGTCGATGAGCATCGCGATCAGCCCGACCGGGTAGCAGGTGGGCAGGAAGTCGATGATGCGCAGCAGGTTCCGCACCGCGCTCTCGAACACCCCGACGGGCGAGCCATCGGACTTCACGACGCGGATCCGCATCACCCGCTTGCCGATCGTCTGCCCGCGCCACGCGACCTCGAACCCCGTCCAGTAACCCCAGATCGCGACGAAGAGCAGCAGGCCCCCCACCGCGCGTTCGACCCCCGACAGCCCCTGAAAAGCCGCGAGCACATCGGGCACGACAAGCGAGCCGAGAAAGAAGAGGACGAGCAGCGCGGCGAACAGCAGCGCGAGATCGATGAGGTGCGCCAGGGCGCGAGAGCCGAGCCCGGCAATGGGCAGCGCGACGGACACCCGTTCAGGCGTGGCGACGTCGAGCTTCGGATCCATCTACGAGGTCTTCACCAGCACCGCTCCGAAGAAGCCGTCGGTGTTGTGGGTGTGCGGGTACAGCCGCAGAAACCCGCGCGGGGTGACGACGCTGGCCAGATCCGGGCCCAGCACCTCGACCGCGTTCTTGATGCGGAAGTTGGGCGTGCGTTTCAGGAATGCGTCGATCACGTCCTCGTTCTCTTCCTGAAGAATGCTGCAGGTGCCGTAGATCATCCGCATGCCGGGCTTCACCATCGAGGCGAACGCGTCCAGCAGGCGGCCCTGGCGTTCGGCGTGCTCGGCGATGTCTTCTTCCTTCATCCGCCAACGTGCGTCCGGCTTGCGGCGAAAAGTACCCGACCCACTGCACGGCGCGTCGACCAGCACGCGGTCGGCCTTGCCTTCGAGGAACTTCAGCGCCGCCGCGACTTCCGGGCCTTCTTTCGGGATCTCTTTCACGCGCACGTTGTGAACGCCGTCACGCCGCGCGCGTTCTTTGAGGTCGTCGAGCCGCCGCGTCTCGATGTCGAGCGCGAAGAGCTCACCCTTGTTCTTCATCTGCGCCGCCAGCTGCAGCGTCTTCCCGCCGGCGCCCGCGCATGCGTCGACCACCTTCGTCGGCGGAGCGTCCACCAGCATTCCCAACAGCTGGCTGCCCTCGTCCTGAATCTCGAACAGCCCCGCCTTGAACGACGCCAACGAGAACGCATTCACCCGCGTCTCGAGGTGTACGCCGTGCGGAGAAAGCGGCGTCGGCTTCGCGTTGACCCCTTCGGCCCGCAACGCCGCGAGCAGGGCAGGGCGATCGCCTTTGAGCAGATTCACGCGGGCGCACAGCGGAGCGCGGCCGTTGATCGAAGCCCCGAATGCATCCGCGTCTTCGCCCAGTTCCTTCGTGAAGCGCCTGGCGAGGAAGTCGGGCAGCGACGAGATCACGGCGTAGCGTTCGAGCGCCGGCAGCTTCTGCAGCCCGCCTTCGGCTTCGGCCAGCTTCTTCAGTGCATCGGCATCTTCGCCCGCCATCGACATGTCGATCGCCACCTGGCCCGGCGTTTCGCCGTGAACGACGCGCGACGCCGCCAGCCGCAGCAGATCTTTTCGCGACGTCGAGACGGCCTCGAAGTTCGGCCGGGCGCGGTCGAGCAACCAGTCGACCAGGCGCTGGCGGCGCAGCAACGCATAGACCCGTTCGGCCACTGCGCGGCGTTCGGTCGAGTACAGGTGCCGCTTGGTGCGCAGCGTGAAATCCAGCGCGCGATCAGCGAGGCGCGCTTCGTGGCGAACGGCGCCGTAGGCCTCGAGACACGCCTGAGTGATCAAGTCCTCACGCATCGCGCGTTCGGCCTTCACTGCCTTCTTCGCGGGCTTCTTCGCCGCTGTCTTCCGGTGATCCGGCCGGCCCTTCGACTTCGACGACTTCTTCGCTGCCAGCTTCACGGGTTCTCCTGCTTCTTGAACATCGAGCGCACGCCCAGGCCCACCGCGATCACTGCCGCGAGCCCCACCATCACCCACCACGGCCACCGGGGCAGCTTTGCTTCTTGAACCGCAATCTTCGCGCTCGCCACCTTCATGCGCGTCGTCGACCACGACAGATCCAGCGTGTGCATGCCGGGCACGTCGGGCGTCAGCTCGACGCGCCACGCCTTTTCGCCCTTCACCCGCTTCACCGTCTTGCTCTGCCCGCCGTTTTTCGCGTCCACCGGCTTCAAGCTGAACGTCACGGGCCCGTCGAACTCTTCGCCCTGAAAGTTGCCCACGTGCGCCGTCACCATCAGCGGCAACCCTTCGACCGGAGCGAACGGGGTGATTGAGCCCTGAACGCGGTCTTCGACGTCGTTCCACGACAGCTCCAGCGTCGTCGGGGTGGACGTGACTTGAATCTCGCCCGGTTGGGCCAGAAGTAAGAGGAGGTAAGCGCTTGGGAACATTGTTGATTTGTATCCGTCTGCCCTAGACTCGGTGGCCGCATTCCATTCGATGGCCAACGCCCAGTTCGGCAAATACCAGCTGATCAAGAAGCTCGCTACCGGCGGGATGGCAGAGGTGTTTCTCGCGCGCCAGGCGATGGGTGGGGCAGGCGACGGCCGTCACGTCGTCGTGAAGCGAATTCTTCCGCACCTGGCTGAGGATCCTGAGTTCATTCAGATGTTCCAGAACGAGGCCCGGGTCGCGGCCAAGTTCAGCCACCCCAACATCGCCCAGATCTTCGATTACGGCGAAGAGAACGGCACCTACTACATCGCGATGGAGTTCATCCATGGCGAAGACCTCGGCCGCCTGATGCGCAAGGCGTGGAGCACGGGGCAGTGGATCGCCCGCCCCCTCGCCATCCGCATCGTCGCCAGCGCCTGCGAAGGCCTCTATTACGCGCACACCCGCAAGGACGAAGAAGGCCGCGCGCTGAAGGTCGTGCACCGCGACATTTCACCCCAGAACATCCTCGTCAGCTTCGACGGCTCGGTGAAGCTGGTCGACTTCGGCATCGCGAAGGCGGCCGACCAGTCGTCGATGACCAAGTCGGGGGCCATCAAGGGGAAGTTCGCGTACATGGCGCCCGAACAGGCTGCCGGCAAGCCGCTGGACGCGCGCACCGACGTGTTCGCGATTGGCCTCGTGCTCTACGAATTGCTGACCGGCGTTCGGCCGCTGAAGCGCGACAGTGAGCTCGCCACCCTGCAGGCCGCGCTCGAGTGCGCCATCGACGCGCCTTCGGTGGTGGCCGAAGTGCCGGCCGAGCTCGATGACGTCGTGATGCGTGCGCTCGCGAAGGCACCCGACGATCGCTACAAGGACGCGCGCGCATTTCAGATGGCGCTGGAAGAGTTCCTGATCTCGCAGCGCATGGTCGCGTCGAGCGTGCAGATCAGCGAGCTGATGGAAACGCTGTTCGCTGATCGCCGCGCCGAAGAAGAAAAAATGGGCGCGCCGAACCCGAGCTCGGCCGAATCGATGTCGGCGCCTCCCGCGGTGCCGGTGCCTCCGGGCTGGGACGTGCCGAAAGACAGTGGGGCGCAGCCGCGGCGTTCGTCGATGCAGTCGCGTCAGGCCTCGCCATCCTCGGTCGAGGTCACGGGCAACACGGACATGGCGACCCCGGGTGAAGCCGGCCGTGTCGCCGACTGGGAAGCCCCCCCTGCGCAGGCGGTGATGCCCAGCCGCAAGTACTCGAACAACAACGGCTCGAGCGCGCGCAGCCACAACGGTGAGCCGCCCACCGAGTCGACCCGCGCGCGGCCTCCGACGAGCTCGAGCATCGAGGCGGCTACCGGTGAAGTGCGCGCGCCCCGCCCGTCGATGCCGCCGCGGAAGAGCGCCGTCGTCTCGCGCATCGACTCGACGCTGGATGACGATGATTCCAGCGGAAGCAGCGGCTCGGGCCGGCGTCCGACGAATTCCGGAGCCAAGTTGCGGCGCACGTCCAGCGGCACCGAGATGCCGGCCGCTCCGCCGCGGAAGAGCAAGCCGATGTTGCGCGCGCTGGACGGCGAGAAGGCGGCCTCGCGCAAATCTGGCATGCAGCGGGCGACCAGTGCCGCCGCGATTGCCCGCGCCGCGCAAGACGCCGAGCTCGACAAGCTCTCGGGCCTCGACGAAGCCAAGGCGGGCAGCCAGCGCTCGGTGAAGTTTCTGCTGCCGGCGCTGGGCTTCGTCGCGATCGTGATCCTGCTCTTCCTGTTCAAGGATCAGCTGCCGACCTTCAAGAATCCGTCGGCGGGCGGCGTCGAGATCAAGCTCACGGTGATCAGCAACCCCACCGCGCGCGTGCTGGTCGTCCCCAGCGACCCGTCGCGCGTCGAAAAAGATCTGGGCGACTCGCCGGTGATCAAAGCCGCCGGCGCGTTCGTGGGCGACACCATCGTCCTTCAGAACCCACAGCTGTGCATTCGCTACGAAGAGACCATTCAGTTCGGTGAGCCCTTCATGGACAAGAAGATCGAAAAGGTCTTCGGCGAAGGCCAGCTGAAGGTGACGTTCACCCCCGCGAACCTCAAGGGCCTCACCGTCTGGTGCAACAACCAGAAGATTGGCAACGTGGGTCAGTTGCCGCTGAAGCTCTTCGAAGGGAAGCACAGCCTCGAGATCCGGGGCGACGCGCTGCGCGCCAACTTCCCGTTCGAGGTGAACATCGACAAAGACAAGATCAACGCGATGGCAAAGCCGCTGGACCTGTCGGCCTACGTCGACAAGTAGCTACGGCGACGGCGACGGATCCGGAACCTCGGTCGCGCTGGGCAGCTCGAGCACGAAGATGCAGCCTTTGCGTGGCAGGTTCTGCACGCGAATGTTGCCGCCGTGCGCATCCAACGCCTGCTTGGCGAGCGCGAGGCCCAGGCCGAACCCTTCTTCCGCGCTCGCGAGCCTCACGAATGGGGCGAACGCTTCTTCGACCTTGCCCGGGGGTAGGCCGCCGCACGCGTCTTCGACTTCGATCGTCACGCGGCCCTGCTCGAACTTCGCACGGACCTCGACCTGCCCGCCGTCGTGCGAGAACTTCACCGCGTTGCGCACGAGGTTGCCCACCGCCGAACGCAAGAGCCGCGCATCGACGTGAACCCGCACGTCCTGCACGTCGAGCTTCACCGAGACTTTGCGGTCTTCCGCGTCCGAGCTGACTTCCGTCTCGGTGCTCGTCAGCAGCCCGCGCAGCTCGACCCATTCACGGCGCAGCTCGATTCCGCCCCCGATGCGCGCCAGGTTCATCGAGTGGTCGAGCAGCACCGTCATCTGGTGGAGCCCCTGCACGAGCTCGGTGACGGCGCGGCCTTCGGCGGGCAGCTGTCCGTGCTTCTTGAGCACCTTCATCGCCATCGACGCCGAGATCAGCGGGTTTCGCATCTCGTGCGCGATGAAGGCGAGGTGCTCGTTCGCGGCGCGATGAAGCTCGGCGTCGCGCTGGCGCGAGTATTCCGACACGGCCTTCGCGATGCCGGTGATCGTCGTGTCGAAGAGCACCTGGTACTCGTCCACGCTAATCGGCACCGCGTGGGCACGCGCCGTTTCGACGATCGCGTCGCGCAGGGCCCCATACTCACGCACCACCGCGTCGAGGCTGAAGCCCAGGCGCAACCGCTGCTCGCCGTGCTCAGCCGCAGAGTCGCTTTCTTCCGGCAGCTCGGTGTGGGCCTGCAGGCCTGCCGCGACGCGAAGGGCCGAGTGGATTTCCTTCAGCCAGTTCGGAAAATGGTCGGCCAGCTCGATCTGAGGCATCAGCTCGGGCGCGAGCGTGCCGCGCACCATCGTCATCCACCGATCCATCGTCTCGGCCTGTTTCGATTGCAGCAGCGCGTGAAGCACCATTTCGTCTATTCCTCCTTCATGCACAAAAGCCGACTCGCCGGTTTCATCATCGATTGCGAAGCGACCGAGCCCGAAGTTGCGGCGCGGTTCTGGAGCAGTGCACTTGGTATGCCTTCCGCTGAAGCGGAGCACGGGTATTCTGAGCTGACGGCCGACAATCGTGGCCTGCATATCGAAGTTCAGAACGTCGATCACCCCAGCCGCGTGCACCTTGACATCGAATCTGACGACGTCGAAGCAGAGGTGGCCCGTCTCGAAAAGCTCGGCGCGAAGAAGATCAAGCAGGTGCGGACCTGGTGGGTGATGGAAGCGCCCACCGGCCACCGTTTCTGCGTCATTCGCGCGCGGAGCTTCGACACCGCCAAAGGCCTCAACGCCTGGCCCTAGCGAAGGCAAAGCCGCCCGGGGCCGCGCTGGCTTCCCGACCACGGGCTCAGCGAACGACGAGCACCGGCTTCTTGCAGATGTGCACCAGGCGGTCGGCCACCGAGCCGATGAAGAGGCGCGCGACGGCGTTGCGGCCGCGGCTGCCCACCACCACCAGATCAAATTCCTGCGCTTCTGCCGTTTCGGCAATACGTTCAGCCGCAGGTCCTTCGAGCAGCAGCGTCTGCGCCCCCGACGCGCCCAGCTCGCGGGTCACTTCAGCCAACACCTGGCCGCCGCGCGACGCGTCCGCCTGCGCGACCTCATTGACGATCGTAAAGGGCACCTCACCCGGCAGCGCGACGGGCGGCACGGCGTACGCGACGGTCAGGGTCGATCCGGTCGAACGGGCGAGATCGAGCGCCATCTTCGCCGCGTGAATCGAAGGCGGCGAGCCATCGACCGCGACGAGGATCTTCTTCATCGCGTGCTCACGGTGTTCTCACCGAACATTTTGCGGGCTTCCTGGCGAATCTCGGCGGCCACCTTCGAGTCCTTCGAGGTGATCTCGATCGTCGTCGCCGACGT
Organism: Archangiaceae bacterium; assembly: GCA_043753165.1. Classification (GTDB taxonomy): domain Bacteria; phylum Myxococcota; class Myxococcia; order Myxococcales; family Myxococcaceae; genus JAGSPQ01. Next base: position 6,813 of record JAYUXE010001062.1, read on the forward strand.
GAGCTGAATGTCGACGCCCTTCATGAACAGCGGGCAAGGCGCGGCTTCGAAGTTGTTCGCCTTCGAGAACGCCAGGTGGCACTGCAGCTGGCTGGCGAGCGTCTTCGCGCGTTCGGCCGACTTCACGTTCAGCATCACGCCGCGGCTGCCTTCCTCGACGTTCGACAGGTGCGGGGCGAGCACGGGGCACGACGTGCGCTGGGCGGGCGTCAGGCCGGCACAGGCGTTGTCTTCATACTTCTCGAGCTTGCGGGCGGCCTCGAGGTGCTTGTAGGCCGACTCCATCTTGCGGTCAGACTCGGCGAGGTGCGCCGCGCTGGGGTTGTAGACGCGGGGCATCGGCTGCGGATCATCCGCGAACGAGCCCGTCGGGTCGGCGGCATGGGTGCTGGTCCGCGGAGTGACGACGATTCGCTGATCATTCGGGTCGAACTTCGCCCGTTCCGCTTCGGCTTTGGCCATGTCGGCCGCGGCGGCGGCGCGGTGATCTTCGCCCGTCATGTCCTTGTGGGCGCAGCCTGCGAACATGAGGC
>JAYUXE010001063.1:0-7338 GCA_043753165.1 Archangiaceae bacterium
GTCGTCGGCGACGTCACGGCCGCCGGGCTGAACGCCTTCACTTCACCCGCGCCCGACTTCGCCGCGGCTTCGAACTCGGTCGCACGCACCGTGAACGCCTTTACCGCGCTCGACAGCTTCACTTCGGCGATCACGCTGCCAGCCCACATCGGCCGCACGAACGTGAGGCTTGCCGCATCGCCGTTGAATGCCATCACTTCGCTGGCCATCGCGGCCTTGAGGCGCGCCGCCACCCGGGGAAGCAGATCGCGCCCCATCGCCGACGCCGCCGCGCCGACGTACTCGGCCTTCAGTGAGGTCGCGAGCTCGGCGATCGCGGGGGCGAACGTTTCCGCCAGGTACTGCTCGAACTGCGGAGCGCTGGCGGCATGCACCACCTTCACTCCGTAATCCTTCACCACGTTCGCGAGCGCGTTCGCATCTTTCGCGAGCGCGACGGCGTGAAGCTCGGCGCCGACCTTCGACGCGAGCTGGGCGCCCGCGGCGAGCGCGTGCAGGGTGGCTTTGCGAATGGAACCGTCAGGCTGGGCTTCGGCAACGATGAGGACGATGGGCATGGTCGTGGTTCCTTTTCAGATCGCTTTGGCTTCGGTCTTCAGCTTCGACACCAGGGTCGCGACATCGGGCACCTTGATGCCCGCCTTGCGCGGCGGGGGGCTCGACATCCTGGTCACCGTCAGCTTCGGGGTGACATCGACGCCCAGCGTCGCAGGGGTCAGCTCTTCGATCGGCTTGCTCTTCGCCTTCATGATGCCCGGCAGCGATGCGTAGCGGGGCTGGTTGAGGCGCAGGTCGGTGGTCACCACCGCCGGCAGCTTGCAGTCGAGCGTGTTGAGGCCGCCGTCGACTTCGCGCACCACGCGCACCGTCTTGTTGTCTGCGCTCATCACCAGCCCGGGCATCTTGTTCTTTTCGGCGTCGGACTCGAACGACTCGACCTTCGACGCGAACGTCGCCTGGCTCCAGTTGAGCCACTCGGCGAGGTACTGGCCCACCTGGTTCTGGTCGTCGTCGATGCTCTGCTTTCCGAGGATCGCCAGGTCCGGCTTTTCCTTCTCGGCCACCTTCTGCAGCAGGCCCGCGATCGCCATCTGGTCGAGCGCGCCCGGGTGATTGACCCAGACGGCGCGGGTCGCGCCCATCGCCAGCGCGTGCCGCAGCTGCTCGTGCACTTCCTTGCCGCCGATGCTCACCACCACCACTTCGCCCGGGAACTTCGCGACCAGGCGCAGCGCCTCTTCCACCGCGATCTCGTCGAACGGGTTGATCTTGTACTTCAGGCCTTCGCCGACGATTCCGCTGCCGTCGGGCTTCACCTTGATCTTCGACTCGGGGTCTTCGACGCGCTTGGCAGTGACGAGAATCTTCATGGTGACCTCTGCTGGTGTTCTTGCGTTTTGACGCAGTGCGTCCGCGCCATTGACATACAAATCAGTCGCCGTCGAAGCAAGCCTGGTTTCAGGCTTTGAGCAGCTCGCGCGCCATCACGAGCCGCTGCACCTGGCTGGTGCCCTCGTAGATCTGCACGAGCTTCGCGTCGCGCATCAGCTTCTCGACGGGGTATTCCTTGCTGTAGCCGTAGCCGCCGAAGATCTGCACCGCGTCGGTGGTCACTCGCATCGCGGTGTCGGCCGCGAAGCACTTGCCGTAGCTGCTCACCAGAGTGTTGCGCTGACCTGAGTCGAGCATGCAGGCGCTCTGGTAGGCGAGCAGGCGCGCGGCGTGGGTGTCTTTCGCCATGTCGGCGATCATGAACTGAATGGCCTGGAAGTCGGCGATGGGCTTGCCGAACTGCTGGCGGCTCTTCGCGTACTCGATGCTGTGTTCCAGCGCGGCGCGCGCGATGCCGACGGCGAACATCGCGGTCAGCGGGCGGCTGTTGTCGAGCGTCGACATCGCGATTTGAAAGCCTTCGCCTTCTTCGCCGATGCGGTTGGCGACGGGCACCTTCACGTCTTCGAACGTCAGCGTGACGGTGTTCGAGGCGCGCTGCCCCATCTTGTTCTCGTGCTTGCCGACGGTGAGCCCCTGCGGCCGGCCTTCGACGACCAAGCACATCAGGCCCTTGTGCCGCTTGTTCTTGTCGGTGGTGCAAAACAGCGAGAACTGGTCGGCGTACTCGCCGTTGGTGATCCACTGCTTCTGGCCGTTGACGATGTAGTGGTCGCCTTCGCGCCGCGCGGTGGTGGTGAGGCCCGCGACGTCGCTGCCGGCCGACGGCTCGGTGAGCGCGAAGCTCGTCAGCTTGAAGCTCTCGGTGAAGGGCTTCACGAAACGTTCGTGCTGTTCTTTCGAGCCGCCGAGGATGACGGGCAGCAGCGCGAGGTCGTTGGCAATCATCGACGTCGCGACGCCCGCGCAGCCCCACGCGAGCTCTTCGGCGACGAGCACCTGCGCGAAGTGCGACAGGCCAGCCCCGCCGAGTTCCGGAGCGATGGTCATGTTCATCAGCCCGAGCTCCCAGCCCGTCTTGATGATGTCTTTCGGGAAGGTCGAGGTCTCGTCGAAGTGCGCCGCTTTCGGGCGGACGACGTCCTTCGAGAACTTGCGCGCAGTGGCCTGAAAGCTCTTTTCCTCGTCCGACAAGTCGAAGTTCATGGCGGCAGGCGTCTACCACCGCTTCGACCGTTTGCCCGCTACTTCGCTTTGGGGACCTTCTCCCAGTCTGCGAGGAACTTCTTGATGCCAGAATCTGTCAGCGGGTGCTGCGCAAGCTGTTGAATCACCGACAGGGGCAGGGTCGCGACGTGGGCGCCCATGCGCGCGGCGCTGAGCACGTGAATCGGGTTGCGCACGCTGGCGACGAGCACCTGGGTCTTGAAGTCGTACGCGCGGAAAATCTCGAGCACCTGGCGCACCATCTCCATTCCGTCTTGAGAGATGTCGTCGAGGCGGCCGACGAAGGGCGAGACGTAGGTGGCGCCGGCCTTCGCGCACAGCAGCGCCTGGTTCGGCGAGAAGACGAGCGTGACGTTCGTCTTGATGCCTTCGGCGGTGAAGATCTTGGTCGCCTTCATCCCTTCGACGCCCATCGGGACTTTGACGACGACGTTCTTGTGAAGCTTCGCGAGCCCGCGGCCTTCGACGACGAGCTCGTCGGCGGTCATCGACACGCACTCGGCGGAAATCGGGCCGTCGACGATGTCGCAGATTTCCTTGATCGTCTCGACCAGGGGGCGGCCGACCTTGGCCAGCAGCGAGGGGTTCGTGGTGACGCCATCGACACAGCCCATCTCGTGGGCGGTGCGGATTTCCTTCACGTCGGCGCTGTCGATGAAGAATTTCATGCGCGTCGTTTAATCCCGATAGAAGCAGGAGGCCATGGGTTCCCGAAAGACGCTGGAATATGCGCGCAAGGTTCTTCGCATCGAGAGTCGGGCCATCGCCTCGCTGGAACGCCGGGTGGGCGCAGATTTCGTCGCCGCCGTCGATGCGATTGTCGCGTGTCGCGGGCACGTCGTCGTCACTGCGATGGGGAAGCCCGGGTTCATCGCGCAGAAGCTGTCGGCGACGTTCGCGTCCGTCGGCGTCGCGTCGCTGTTTCTTCACCCGGCCGAGGCGGCGCACGGAGATCTGGGGCGCGTGCGGCCAGGCGACGTGGTGGTCGCGCTGTCGAACTCGGGCTCGACGGCCGAGCTGCTCGCGTTGCTGCCGGCGTTCAAGCGCATCGGCGTCACGTTGATCGCGATCACGTCAGATCCGAAGAGCCCGCTGGCGAAGGCCGCATCGCTGCTGCTCGACATCGGCGTGCTCGACGAGGCGTCGCCCCTGGGGCTGATTCCGACCGCTTCTTCTGCTGCGCTTCACGCGATGACGGATGCGCTGGCGATGTGCGTCGCGCAGGAAAGCGCACTGACGGCCGAGAAGTACGCCCACCTTCATCCCGGCGGGAAGCTGGGTCGCAGCGTGCTCAAGGTCCGCGAGGTGATGCGGGCGGGCGAGGCGCACCCGAAGGTCAGGCAGACGGCGCGGCTGTCGGAAGTCGTGATCGTGATGACCAACACGCCCGGCCGCCCTGGAGCCGCCAACGTCGTCGACGCGAAAGGGTTGCTCGTGGGCATCTTCACCGACGGCGATCTGCGCCGGCTCGCCGAACGCAAACAGCTCGACTTCAAGGCGCAGGTGAAAGACGTGATGGGCCGCAACCCACGGTTCGTCGGGCCTGAAGAGCTCGTGCTCGAAGCGGCCGCTCGCATGCGCGAGCACCAGGTCGACCAGCTGCCCGTCGTCGATGCCGGCGGGAAAGCGGTCGGGCTTCTGGACGTGCAGGACCTGCTGGCCGCCCGGCTCGTCTGAGCAGGTTTTCGACGCCACGCGTCATGGCCACAGCGACGCAGCGCGAGTCCGAATCATCGACGCTCTGCGTCAGAATCGTGCAATTAACACACACCCAACCTGCCGCCGTTTCAATGATTTAGGCCTTCGTTCGAATTCGATCGAACATTATTACGCGGTGCGGCAAGGGTCGTTGCAAGGCCTGACGCCGCGCGTCAAAATCTTCGATCGAATTCGATCGAAGGGCTTGAAGGTGCGCGGGGGCTGGGAGCGCGGACGACGTCAGCATGCCGTCGCGGCTCCGCAGCGGTGAGGCGATCAGTCGCCGAAGCGCAGCAGCAGCTCGAGGCCGGGGTGCCAGAACATGCCGCCGCTGGTCTGCGGCAATTGCAGCGTGTTTCCGGCGGCCGAACGGTTGTCGTAGTCGAGGTACATCGCGCCGAACCGGGGGAAGGTGCCGCGAACGAACGCGCCGAGGCCGATGAACCGGTTGAACCAGTAATCCACCGTCATCCCCCACTGCCAGACGAGCCCGTCCATGCCGAGGCGCTGGCCGACGATGCCGTAGCCCGCGCCGAAGAAGATGGAGAAGTCGATCGGAATGGGCCGCTTCTCTTTGTTCATGAAGATGATCTGCAGCGGGTGCCACGCGAGGATGCCGGTCAGAAATCCGCCGCCACCGCGCGAAGGCTCAGACAGCGCCCACCCGGTCGCGAGCAGGTTCACCTCGATCGAGGCGTGGCCGAGAATGTTGTACCCGAGCCGAATCGCCAGCGTCTGCGCGTCGGGCCAGCCGCGAAGGTCGCCGATGTACGCGTCGGCGAACCCCTGCCCGACCTGCGAGCCGATGAAACCGCGATCAAACGACCAGAGGCCCGGGCCGTACTGAACGCCGAAGATCACACCGCCGCTCGAAAACTTTGGCGGGTCGGCGAGGGCCGGGAGGCTTAAGAGAAGAATGAAGAAAAGCGGACGCATCATGGAGAGCGGTGCCGCTGCGTAATAGAAAGGCCACCCCATGTCGATTCCTCAAGACACGTTCCTCACCGGGCAGAACATCGACTTCATCGAAGCCACTTACCAGCGGTGGCTCGAAGACCCGAACAGCGTCGATTCCAGCTGGGCCGAGCTCTTCAATGCCAACGGCGGCACGGGCAACCCCCTCGTCATCGACGGCCTGCAGCTGAAGCCGATGCCAAAGAAGAATGGCAACGGGGCCCACGGTCTCGCCACCGCGGTCGTCGCGCAGCAGAGCATCGACCTGCAGAGCAAGATCGATCAGACGATCTTCAGCTTCCGTCTGCGCGGCCACCTGCTCACCCAGCTCGATCCGCTCGGCACGCCGCGCCAGGTGCTCGACCACGTCGCCGACATCGGCATGGTCAGCCCGGCCCACTTTTCTGAGGATGAGCTCGACACCCTCGTCGACAGCCAGGGCGCTTTCGACGAGCCCCGCGTCACCGTTCGCCGCGTCCTCGAACGCATGCGCCGCACGTACAGCGACCACATCGGCGTCGAGTACATCAACATGCTCAACAGCGAGCGCCGCCGCTGGCTGATGCGCCGCATGGAAATCAGCGAGAACCGCACCGACTTCACCGTCGACGAGCAGCGCCGCATCCTCACCCGTCTCACGCTCGCGGAAACGTTCGAGACCACGATTCATACCAAGTTTCCGAATGCGAAGCGCTTTTCGGGTGAAGGCGCCGAGTCGATGTTGGCGATGATCGATTCGATGATGGAGGTCGGCGGAGCACTCGGCCTCCGTGAGGTCGTCATCGGCATGGCGCACCGCGGCCGCCTGAACGTGCTCGTCAACATCTGCGGAAAACCGGCTGACGAGATCTTCTCAGAGTTCGCCTACATGGCCGAGCCGAAGAAGTTCTTGAACCGCGGCGACGTGAAGTACCACATGGGGTACTCCAGCGATTGGCAGACGCGCGGAGGGCAGAACATCCATCTCACGATGGCGTTCAACCCGAGCCATCTCGGCATCGTGCACCCCGTCGTCGAAGGCCGCGTGCGCGCGAAGCAGGATCGCGTGGGCGAGGCCGGACGTCATGCGATCGCTCCGCTGGTGATTCACGGCGACGCGCAGTTTTCGGGCCAGGGCCTGGTGGCAGAGACGCTGAACCTCGGCGGCCTCGAGGGCTACGACACGGGCGGCACCATTCACCTCGTGGTCAACAACCAGGTTGGCTACACCACCGAAGCCGACCAGGGCCGCACCCCGCTGTACTGCACGGGTATGGCGGCGATGCTCGACATCCCCATCTTTCACGTCAACGGCGATGACCCGGAAGCGTGTGTTCACGTGATGCAGTTGGCGACCGAGTACCGCCAGCGTTTTCACAGCGACGTCGTCATCGACCTCGTCTGCTATCGGAAGTACGGCCACAACGAAGGCGACGAGCCCTCGTTCACCCAGCCCACGATGTACAAGTTGATTCGCGCGCAGCCGACTGTGCGGCAGCTGTACGCGGCTCACCTCGCCAAGACCGGACGAATCACCGTCGAGGAGTCTTCTGAGATTCTGAAGAAGGCGTCCGAAGATTTTTCGAACGCGGTTGCGCGCGGCAAGACGGAAGATCGAATCAAGGAGCCCAGCAGCAACCTCGGGATTTGGGCCCGATACAAGGGCGGGTCGGACGCAAATGTCCCTCAGGTGCCGACTGGACTCGACGAAGCGAAGCTCAAGTCGCTGTTGACGAAGCTCGCGACGACTCCCGAAGGCTTCGTGCTTCACCCCAACGTCAAGAAGGTGCTCGATAAGCGCGCCAAGATGGTCACCGGCGAAGAGCTGGTCGATTGGGGAGCCGGCGAGATGCTGGCGTACGCCTCGCTGGCAGGTGAGGGGTACGGTGTTCGCCTGACCGGCCAGGACACGGAGCGCGGCACCTTCGCGCATCGTCAGGCCGTGCTGCATGACCAGGCGACGGGGCGCTTCTCTTTCCCGTTGGGAAACCTGGGCGCCAAGCAAGGCCGCACCGTCATCCTCAACAGCCCGCTGTCGGAGATGGCGTGCATGGGCTTCGAGTTCGGTTACTCGCTCGATTACCCGGA
>JAYUXE010001064.1:0-3142 GCA_043753165.1 Archangiaceae bacterium
CCGCCGACTCCGCCGCCCGTCGCCGAAGAGTGTTTCCCTGCGTGCCGCAACGGCTTCTTTTGTCTTCAGGGCCAGTGCCGTTCGGCCTGCAACCCGCCGTGCAACCCGGGCGATCAATGCCAGGAAGATGGCCAGTGCACGCGCGGCGAAGCGCCGTTGGTTCCGCAAGGGCCCACGGTGAGCGCCGACGGTGAGCACGCGCCGCCGGGCTTTCATTGGGAAATGCAGCCGCGCAAAGGAATGATGATTGCGGGCGTGGTCACCTTCGGCATCGGCTACGTGCTGTCACTGATGTACGGCGTGCTCGGCTACACGTTCGCGGGCACCAACAGCCCTTCGACCACGTCGTGGATCGCGCGAAACCGCACCTCATATCTCGCGTACATGGTCCCGCTCGCAGGGCCCGCAATCTGCCAGGCGATGATGGCGACGTCTTCGGGCTACTCGTCGAACAACCGCGACCTCGAGCTGATGTGGATGGGGCTGATGTCCGTCGTTCAAGTCACCGGAGCGACCCTCGGTTTCCTCGGCGGTCTCGTCAGCCGCGACGTGCTCGAGCGCGATCGCGTCGCCGATGACGTTCCGCATTCTTCGCCCGTGCGCTGGTCACTGGCTCCCTTCGCGCCGGGCTCGGCGTTTGGCGTTTCGCTGCGCATCGAGAACTGACCTTGACCCTTGCTCCCTTCACCACCCACGAAGTCACCAACCAGGCCAAACCTCTCGTCTACGACGCGTGGACCACCGACCAGCCCCTGCGCGATGCCGTGAGCCGGGAAGGCGGAGGCTGGGCCGACCCGCAGATTTCGGCGTACGGAAAAATCGTCGGCGGTGAGCTGATGGCGCTCGGGTTCCTCGCCAACGAGAACAAGCCAAAGCTCAAAGCCTTCGACCGCTACGGCCACCGCATCGACGAGGTCGAGTTTCACCCGAGCTACCACCGCATCATGCAGCTCGGCATGGAGCACGGCCTTCCCAACTTCGCGTGGAACAACGCAGACAAGACAGGAGCCCACGTCGCCCGCATGGGCCTGAGCTACCTGCACAACCAGGCCGACCAGGGCAGCAGCTGTCCGCTGACGATGACGTACGCGTGCGTGCCCACGCTGAAGCAGCAGCCCGAGCTCGCGAAGGAATGGCTGCCGCGCGTGACGTCGACGAAATACGACAGCCGCTTCATTCCGGCCGCGCAGAAGACGGGCGCCACGTTCGGCATGGGGATGACGGAAAAGCAGGGCGGCTCGGACGTGCGCAGCAACACGACGCGCGCAGAGCCCGTCGGCGCCGCAGGCCCGGGCCAGCTGTACTCGCTGGTCGGCCACAAGTGGTTCTTCTCGGCTCCGATGTGCGATGCGTTTCTCGTGCTCGCGCAGACGAAGGGCGGGCTCTCGTGCTTCCTGCTGCCGCGCTTCACCGATGACGGCGCGCTCAACGCGATTCACATTCAGCGGCTGAAGGACAAGCTGGGCGACTGGAGCAACGCGTCGTCCGAAGTCGAGTTCCACGGCGCCCTGGCGCGGATGTGTGGGGCCGAAGGGCGGGGCGTCGCGACGATTCTCGAGATGGTCGCGCTCACCCGGCAAGACTGCATGATTGGCTCGAGCTCGCTGATGCGGCAGGCGCTGGTGCAGGCGATTCACCACACGCGGCACCGCAGCGCATTCGGCAAGAAGCTGGTCGACCAGGTTCTGATGCGAAACGTGCTCGCTGACCTCGCGCTCGAATCGGAAGCGCACGTGGCGCTGACGGCCCGCGTGTCGCGCGCCGTCGATGCGAGCAGCCGCGATGAAAGCGAAGCGGCCTTTTGTCGCGTCGCCACTGCCGTCGGCAAGTACTGGGTCTGCAAACGCGCGGCGGTGTTCGTCAACGAGGCGCAAGAATGTCTGGGCGGTGCGGGCTACGTCGAGGAATCGAACCTGCCGCGGCTGTTTCGCCAGGCGCCGCTGAATTCCATCTGGGAAGGCAGCGGCAACATCCAGTGTCTCGACTTCCTGCGCGCTTCGGCGAAAGAGCCGGCGGGGATTGCGGCGCTCGTCACCGAGCTCACCGCCTCGAAGGGCGGCAACCGGCACCTCGATGAAGAGGTCGACCACCTGCTCAAGGATCTCGCCGACGTCTCTACTCTCGAAGTTCGCGCGCGCGCCGTGGTCGAACGCATTGCGATTGCACTGCAGGCGTCGATTCTCGTTCGGGCCGGAAACACCCTCGTTTCTGACGCGTTCTGCGAGTCCCGCCTCGGCGGCCAGCACGGCGCGGCGTTCGGCACGCTTGGCCCCACGACGCCCTTCGTCGATCTGATCGACCGCGCGTTTCCGGCTGCCTGAAGAGTCGGGTCGGGAGTACGGTTCGCGCCGATGGCACTCGCACGCAAGAAGCTCTTCGTCGTCGTCCCCCTGGCGCTGGTCGGCCTCTTCATCCTCGTCCAGCTCGGCCGCGTGTGGTGGTACCGCGGCTACTCGAAAGGCTCCCGCACGGGCGTCATTCGCAAGGTGTCGATCAAGGGTCCTCCCTACTGCAAATACTTCTCGGGCGAGCTCGCGCTGCAGGGCGGGCAGCCTGGCCAGCCGCCGGAAATCTGGGAATTCTCGATTGAAGGCGCAGACGACGAGAAGAACCCGCTGGTGGGGGGCCTCAGGCTGGCCGAGAAGTCGGGCGAGCGCGTCACCCTCACCTACCGGCAAGACCTCCACTCGCTGTTCCGCTGCACGCCGTCTGAGTACTTCGTGAACGGGCTCGAGAAGTGACACTCAGAAAGTAAACGCGGCGCCGAAGAGCAAGTTCACGCCGGGCAGCCCGTACGGGTCGAAGAAGCCCGCTGCGTGCGCTTCCAGCGTGAGCCAATCGGTGAGCTGCACGCCGATCAACGGCAGCTGCCGCACGCCAATCGATTGCACCGAGCCGATGCTGACCCGCGGCTGGGAGTACGCCGAGGCAAACCCGCGCGGCCCACTGCGGCCCAGCACCAGGTACTGGTTGTACGCGACGCCCACGTTGACGCTCAGGCGGTTGCTGAAGAAGAACCCGCTGTAGCCCACCGCGGCGCGGCCATACCAGTCGCGCGGCGGCGCGCTCTGGCCGCCGATCAACGCGAACGAAGCCGCTTCGACGGTGGCGTTGATGGCATGGCGCTTCGCCACCCAGAATC
>JAYUXE010001065.1:0-7331 GCA_043753165.1 Archangiaceae bacterium
GCGGGGACTCCGGCCTCCAATTGCTTCGCCTGCCCGGACGGCGGGCGAAGCGATGGGTGCGCGAACGGCACCTGCCGGTGTGGCCCCAACCCCGCGTGCGCTCCGGGTTTGCGGTGCTTCAAAGACGCCTGCGTTCAGTGACGACAACGCAGTAAGAGGCGTCGATATGAGCCCTCCTGCGCAGGCCCGCCACGGCGGCGATGTGATTGCCAAAGTCCTCAGCCGGTGGAACATCCCCTACGTCTTCACGCTCGTCGGCGGCCACATCTCGCCGATTCTCGTCGGTGCGAAAGACGCGGGCATTCGGGTCATCGATTGCCGCGACGAAAAGAACGCGGTGTTCGCCGCCGACGCCGTGGCGCGCATGACGGGGCTTCCCGGAATCGCCGCTGTCACCGCAGGGCCCGGCGTCACCAACACGTTGACCGCGATGAAGAACGCGCAGCTCGCGCAATCGCCCGTCGTCCTCTTCGGCGGAGCGACCGCCACCGTCCTCAAAGGCCGCGGCGCCCTGCAGGACATCGACCAGATGGCGTTGATCCAGTCGTCGGTGAAATGGGCGGTGCGTTGTTCCACGGTCGGCCAGCTCGAGCCCCTCGTCGAGCGCGCGCTGAAAGAAGCGACCAGTGGAATCCCCGGCCCGGTGTTCGTCGAGGTTCCCGTCGACGTGCTCTACCCAGAGGGCATCGTTCGCGAATGGTTCATGAAGGAGTCCGGCGTCGAGAACCCGAAGACGCTCGGCCAGCGCGCGTTGAAGGTCTACCTGACGGGCCACCTGTACCGGCAGTTTCACGTGCCGCACGTCGACGTCAGCGGCGCGCTGCCCGAAGTGAAGATTCCGAAGCTGCGGCTCGACGCGCAAATCGACGAAGCGGTCGAGCTCGTGCGCAACGCTGACCGCCCGGCAATCGTCGTCGGCAGCCAGACGATGGTGAACTGCACGGACCCCGGGCCACTTGCGCGCGCGGTTGAAAAGCTCGGCATTCCCACCTGGCTCGGCGGTGTTGCGCGCGGGCTGCTCGGCCGCGACAGCCCGATTCAGTTTCGCCACGCGCGCGGCAAGGCGCTGAAAGATGCCGACGTCGTCGTGGTCTGCGGCTTCCCGTTCGATTTCCGGATGAAGTACGGCATGGGCTTCGGGAAGAAGACGAAGGTCATCGCTGCGAATTTGTCTTCGGAAGAGCTGCGGAAGAACCGCCGGCCGGAAATCGCGCTGCAGATGCACGCAGCAGATTTTTTGATCAAGCTCGCCGAGAAAATCGACGCACAGCCGAACCGCAGCAGCTGGATTGAAGCGTGCAAAAAACGCGAAGACGCGCGCGATGCAGAGATTCGTTCGAAGACGAAGTCGGGCGGTGAGCTGATTGATCCGCTCTACCTGTTCCAGCGGCTCGAAGAGAAGCTGGCGGACGACTCGGTGCTGGTGGCCGACGGCGGCGACTTCGTGGCGACGGCGGCGTACGTGCTCAAGCCGCGCAAGCCGCTGTCGTGGCTCGACCCGGGCGTGTTCGGGACACTGGGCGTCGGGGGTGGCTTCGCGGTGGGCGCGGCGGCGGTGCGTCCCAAGGCCGAGGTGTGGATCATCTGGGGCGACGGCTCGAGCGCGTACAGCCTGGCCGAGTTCGACACCTTCGTTCGCATGGGCATGGCGCCCATCGCCATCATCGGCAATGACGCCTCGTGGCAGCAGATTGCGCGCGACCAGGTGACGATTCTCGGCAGCGACGTCGCGTGCACGCTGCTGCGCAGCGACTACCAGAAGGTCGCCGAAGGCTACGGCGGCGTCGGCCTGCTGCTCACGGACCCGAAGAAAATCGACGAGACGCTCGACCAGGCGAAGAAGCTCTCGAAGCAGGGCAAGCCCGTCTGCATCAACGTCCACATCGCGAAGACCGATTTTCGCGAAGGGTCGATTTCCATCTAGCCGCGCTGCGTTGCGAGCCACTTGCCGAACCGCGCCATCACCCACGCGTGAATCGGCGCCTGGAACCAGCGGTACAAAATCCACGGCAGCGACGGCACGAAGCCCATCAGGTTGGTGAGCAGCGCGGGGCCTTTGTTCGTCTGCACGATGCGGAACTCGAACTGCCCCGGCCCGGCGCCTGTTCCGTCGAGCAGCCCGCCGCCCGTCTGCAGCACCGCCGACTGCGGCGTCGTTCGCCCGCGAATCATCGACAGCGACAACACGTCGATGCCCATCGCGCGCAGCGTCCACGCCTCACCCACCGCCGACGAATTCACACCCGGCAGCGACGCCGCCCAGCCGAAATACGCGCCGGCCGCTTTCGCCGCCGTCCAACCCGCAGGCAACGGCAGCCGCTGCAACGAACAGATGCCCGGCCCCATCGCCGGCTGCGGGGCCAGCAGCGCACTCGACCCTTCGGGGTCCGGCGGATCCGCCTCCAGCGCCCGTTCGATTTCTTCCGCCGAGTCGACGACCGTCAGCGGCACTCCGCAGCCCGCGAGCACCGTCACGCGTTCATCGTCGGCCCCACAGCGCCAGACGTAGATGCGCTTCACCTGGCACCGCGTCGCGGCGCGACCGAACGAATCGGCCATCAACAGCTCGAGGTCCTCAGGCTTCGCCTGCAACATCCGGAAATACGAACGGGTCGCGCGGGCCAGGTAGACGGCCGTCTGGGCTCCGGACATCGCGACTTCGGCGTCGCCCAGAGACAACAGGTTCGTGCCGCTGCCGAGCTGGCGGACGGCGTAGCGCGCGGCCAGCTTCTCGGCCAACCGCCGCCCTGCTTTTCCCGTTCCACCGGCGATGACGATCACACGGCGACGCTATAGCGCGACAGACCGGGCAGCGCGGCGCCTACCGCGTTAGTGACCAGACGGGAGAAAGGACCATGGGCTCAGTCGTACTGGTGGTGGGCGCGGCAGGCGGCATCGGCAGTGCGCTGTGCCGCAGGTTGGCGTCGAAGGCGGCCACCCTCGTGCTGGCGGGAAGAGACGAGGCGAAGCTGCGTCAGCTGCAGGAAGAAGTCGGCGGCGAGGTGCTCGGCCTCGATGCCCGCGACTTCACGGCGGTGGCTGCGGCCGCGACGGCAGTGGCAGAACGGCACGGAGCGCTCGACGGCGCCGTCAATCTCGCGGGCTCGATTCTGCTGAAGCCCGCGCACGCCACCTCGTCGGAAGAATTCGAAGAGACCCTGGCCACCAACCTGCGCACGGCCTTCGCGTTGGTTCGCGGGGTAGCTCCGGTGATGGGGCGAATGAAAGGAGGCTCCATCGTCCTGATGTCATCGGCGGCGGCCCGGGTGGGGCTGGCCAACCACGAGGCGCTCGCCGCCGCGAAAGCAGGGGTCGCCGGCCTCGCGTTGTCGGCGGCCGCCACCTACGCGCCACGGAAAGTGAGGATCAACGTCGTCTCACCCGGCCTGGTCCGAACTCCCCTGGCCGCGCGGCTCATCGCCACCGATGCCGCACTCAAGGTCAGCGAGTCGATGCACGCCCTCGGGCGAATCGGCGAGCCCGAAGACGTCGCCGGCATGATTGATTGGCTGCTCGACCCGGCGCAGGGCTTCATCACCGGGCAGGTCTTCGGGGTCGACGGTGGCCTCGGAACCTTGAGGCCGCGTTAAGTCAGTACGCGATTCCGACTTTCGCGGCCGCGGGCTTCATCGCTTCGAACACGCGGTCGTCGAACGAATCCTTCTTCGCCTTGGTGTTGGTCGAAATCCACGCGTCCCGCTTCTTGCTCACCTCGCCCGCCTTCGCCTCGAGCTCTTTGCGCTGCGCGTTCTGCTGATGCAGGAACTCGACCTGCTTTTCCTTCGGCATCGCGCGCAGGTTCTCGGGCAGCTCTTCCTGCTTCATCGCCTTCACCTTCTCGGGCGCCGCCGTCAGGTCGACCGCCGCCAATCCCCCACCGCCCGACGTGCCCAGGCCTGAGTTCGTGCGGTAGCTGACGCGGTCGGCCGAGGCTGCAGGCGCCATCGCCTTCATGCTGCCCTTGTAGCCTTCGCCTTCGTCGCGATCTCGCCGCGTGCCGCCGTAGACGGCGGTGTCGGCAACGGCTCCGTTCAGCTTCGCAAGCTCGTCATCGAACGGCGTCTTCACTGCGACCATGCCACCCGACTGGCCGATGGAATCGAAGCTGCCGTCGGCGAGCTTCGCCAGGTCCTTGAACACGGCCTCGGTGTCGCCCTGGTTTCCGCAGCGCACGGTGTTGACGACGATGCCCTTGGCGATCGCGTTCTTCGCCCACGTGCGGCTGTCCCAACCGTCTTTGTAGTCATCGTGCGGAGGCGCATCGCCGACGAGGAAAATCATCCGTGCCGTCTTCGCGTCCTGGCTCCATGACATCAGCTTCACCGCTTCGCCCAGCGCCTGACCGACATGCTCGGGGCCGTCGCCGCCGCCACCCGCGCTGAAGCCGCGCAGGTTCTTGTAGACGGTGTCCAGGTCCTCGGTGAGGTCGAAGCGTTTGGTGACGTACTCGTCGCCACGGTCGCGGAAGGCGACGAGCCCGACGCGGATGCGCGGGGTCGGTTTGCCGGTCGCCATCCGCGACGCGATGGTCCAGATTTTTTCCTTCGCGCCTTCGATGAGGCCGCTCATCGAGCTGGTGGTGTCGAGCACGAAGACGACCTCGAGGGTCGGCCGGTCTTTCTGTTCGACGTGCGCCGTCTGCGGCGGTTGGGGTTTGGCGGCGGGCACTTCGGCAAAGGCAGCACCCGTCGCGAGAGAGGCAATCACACAGGCGGCACGGAGGATTGTTTTCATGGTGCGCCTTTGAACGAACCACCCCGGGAATGGATCTTTCCCGGGCTTCAATTGCGCGCGTGGTACGAGGAATCGACATGCTCCGCACCCCGCTGGTCGTCTTCTTGTTGGTTCTTTGTGGCTGTCCTTCCGAATCAGGCACCGACGCCGGAATCGACTCTGGCCAGAACGGCCCAGCCGACGCGGCCTACGTGAACCCGCTGCCCGAAAGCTTCACGAACGCCTACGGGCGCGCAGTCGTCGTTCATGGGGGCAAGGTGTACGTCGCCGGCAGTGGAACGCGCGCCGATGCGGGCGCCCTGTCGAACGACTTCTTCATCGCGCGGTTCGCGACCGACCTGTCGCGCGACGTGACGTTCGGCGTCGATGGTGTGGGCGTGGCCGATTTTGACGGCGGCTCAGTGGCCATCTTCGCCGCGAACAACGACCTCGCGTACGGTCTCGCCTTCGATGGCGACAAGCCTTTACTGGTCGGCAACGTGCGCAGCGCGGTAAACGAGACCGGCGACTTCGGCCTCGCCCGGTTCACTGCGGGTGGCCAGCTGGACTCGACGTTCGGCACGGGTGGCCTGCGCTTCGAGAGCTATGGCTCGGGGCGCCCGTCCATCGCCCGCCAGGTGGTCGTGCAGACCGATGGAAAATTCGTGGCGGCCGGCGGCGTCTTCAACGGCGGCGGGCGCGCGCTCGACCTGGCGCTGGCACGCTACGCCTCGAATGGCACGTTCGATTTCTCGTTTTCACTGGCCGATGGCGGCGCCGGCGCGGTGCTGGACTTCGGCCTGGGCCGTGCCGAATCGGCCACGGGCCTCTTTGTTCAGCCTGGCGGCGCGGTGGTCGTCGGAGGCGGCGACAACTTCCCACTCGCGCGGCTTTCAAGCGCAGGCCGGCTCGACCCGACCTTCGGCCCGAACGGCACGGGTCAGGCCACCTTCGGCAACGGGACTTCCCTGAAAATCGTCGAGCGCACCGATGGCTCGCTGTGGCAGGTGGGCGTCGTCGAGCTCCAAGCCGACGGCGGCGCCGGCTTTGGCAAGTTGTACCTGAAGCAGGTGCTCGTCTCGGCGAACGGAATGCCGGCCGCAGGGTTCGGTCAGAACGGTGAACGGGTCGACCTCATCCCCGAAGCAGGCGTCGTGCGCGGTGCCGCGACGCAGGCCGACGGCAAGCTGCTGCTCTATTCCGTTTATTTGAGCAAAGGGCAGCTTTTGCGCCTCAACATCGACGGCTCGCTGGACACGGGCTTCGGTACCGGCGGCATCCTCGCGCTCGACGTCCAGATTCCGCTGTTCGAGGTGGCGTTCGGCAGCGGCAACCACCTCACCATCGACGGCAACACCGCCTGGGTCACCGACATCAACGTCGTCAAACCCACGCCGAACACCACCCGCCAGGTGCTCGCGCTGGTGAAAGTTCCGCTCTGAAGCTGTCGCTGTGCGCCTTTACCCGCGGGCAGCTACGAAAGCTCGACCGTGGTCCGCACGTTGCCCCGTGTCGCGCGCGAATACGGGCACGCGCCTTTCGTCTTTTCGACCAGTTGCGTGAGCACTGCCCGTTCGACCTCTGACGCGCGCATCCACAGGTGCACCTGCAGGTCATACGCGCCCGCGTCCAGATGAATGGCGGCCTCGGCGTCGACCTCGACTTCCGCGACGGTGACGGTCTCGGCCTTGGCGATGGTCTTGAGCGTGCTGGCGAAACACGAAGCGTAGCCGGCGGCGAAGAGCTGTTCGGTGTTGGCGTGGGCCCCATCTCCACCCAGGGCCTTCGGGTAGGACAGACGAAGGTCCAACTTTCCGTCATCACTCTTCACGGTGCCGTCGCGGCCTCCGATGGCATGGATTCGGGCGGTGTACAGCAGGCTCATGGCGTTTCCTGGGTTTTGGGGAGGTACAGCGTGCTGACTGCGGTGAGGTTGAGCGCGCCTCGGCCCTCGCGGTTCGCGCGCGCGAGGACCTCGAGCGCCTGATTCGTCAGGGGCAGGGGTGAGCCCATGCGTCTCATCGCCCCCGACGAGGAAGACGAGCCCGCCTGCCTCGGCCTGAAGTCGCGAGCCGACCACCGGCGCCTCGAACGCGACGCACTGCCGCGACCGCGCGTCGGCGGACCAGGCGCGAACGCGCTGCGCAGTCACCGTGCTGCACTCGACCACCAGCGTGTTGGGCTGCAGCGTCGGGAAGGCCCGGCCCCACACCTCGGTCGCAGCCTCATCGTCGCGCACCATGCTCAGCACGACGTCTGCGCCTTTCACGGCGGCCGCGACGTCCGCATGAAAATGGCCGACCCGACTGCCCGACTCAGCCGGGACGCCTGAACGGCTCCACACCGCCACGTCGTGCCCGGCCGCCACCAGCCGTTCTGCCATTCGCCGTCCCATCGCACCAAGCCCAAGCACCGTCACGCGCGCCATCGTCGTGTCCACCTCCAGCAAGAGAGGACGCTTGAATAAGCATTCCAATTTCGGCGCGACAGACGTCAAATTGGCTCAGACTTATTCCAATCGAGGTAGCGCGTGGACCGGGTGGATGCCTGTCGTTTGTTCCTGCGAATCGCCGAACGTGGCTCGTTTTCAGCGGCCGCGTCCGAGCTTCGAATCAAAC
>JAYUXE010001066.1:0-3139 GCA_043753165.1 Archangiaceae bacterium
GTGAAGGTGAACATGTTCGCCGCCTCGGGCCTTGCGCTTTCGCGGCAGGTCGACGTGTCCGACTTGAACGCGCTCGAGCAGCTGGGCGGCGCTGGCAACATCTCGGTGTCCAACCGCGGCCTGCTTCCATTCAGCATCGGGACCCGCGTCGACATCGTCGGTGAACGCGTCTTCCGGCAGTCGTACCGCTTCACCCGTTTCGCTGCGGGCCCCGGCATCGACTGGTCGCATGCCTTCAACGTAGGCGTCGTCGACTGGACGCGACCGAAGCTGACGTTGCAGCTGCAGTACGAGGCCGAATGGTCGCGCGTGACGCGGGTCAACAATGCCAGCGGTGTCATCTTTCCCCTGCTGCGCGCGGATCAAGAACGGCTGCGCTTCCTCTTCGGCACCTTCGCGCTGAACACCGTGCGCTTCGCGCCGACCGTCGACCTGCGCGACGACCCGGTGGTGCCGCGCAAGGGCCTGTTGCTGCAAGCCGCGTTGGAGACGACGTGGGCGATCGAGACGCGCGACGAAGACCAGCAGCCGGTGCCGGTGCAGTTCGTCAAAGTCTCGGGCACGGCGACGACGTACGTGCCGCTGTACCGCAAGCTGGTGCTGGCGCTGTCGGCGCGCGCGGGCACCATCATTCCGCTGGTCGAGAGCTCGGTGACGCCGCCCGTGAAACGCTTCTACCTGGGCGGCAGCACGAGCCTGCGCGGGTTCAACGAAGACGGCTTGATCGCGGAAGACCAGCGGCAGGACTACCGCAAGCAGATCAACGACTGCAAAGTGCTGGCGACGAACCTCGGCTGCACTCCTGCGGCCAAGACGCTGCTGGGGCGGAACCAGGTGGCGTCGCAAGGCGGCGAAGTCTTCGTGCTCGGAAAGGCTGAGCTGCGGCTGCCCGCGTTAGGCCCTCTGGATCTCGGCATCTTCTTCGAGGCTGGCAACTTGTGGCTGTCTCCACCCAACGGCTTCGCGCTGCGCCCCGTCGCAGGGGCCGGCCTGCGCTACCTGACGCCCATCGGCCCGCTGGCGCTCGACTTCGGGGTCAACCTGTTCCCCGACCTGTTGATCAACGAGCCCGCCTTCAACGTGCACTTCAACATCGGCCTCTTCTAAAAAGATTACGCTGCCGCGCGTGTTCTACCGATTCGTACGGGCGGTGATCTCTTTTGCGCTGCGGCTCTTCTACATCCTACAGGTGACGCGGAAGGGCGACGACCTCGCCGGGCCAGCGCTGTACGTCGGCAACCACCCGAACAGCCTGCTCGACCCGGCGCTGGTGTTCGTCGCCACCGAACGGCAGGTCACTTTTCTCGCGAAAGAGCCCCTGTTCCGCGCGCCGCTGTTCGGCTGGGTGTTGAAGGGGTTGGGTGCGCTGCCCGTGTATCGAAAGCAGGATCACCCGGGCCAGATGCAGAAGAACGAAGGCACGCTGGACGCGGCGGCGAATGCGTTGATCGCAGGCAAGGCGATCACCATTTTTCCCGAAGGCAAGTCGCACTCGGATCCGCAGCTTTCGGAAATCAAGACGGGCTGTGCGCGCATTGCGCTCAAAGCGGCCCGCGCGGGCGCAAAAGTTCGCATCATCCCCATCGGGCTCACCTACGCGCAGAAGCACCGCTTTCGCAGCAAGGTGCAGATCGAGGTCGGCGTTGCGATTCCCGTCGTGGTGCCCGAAGGGCTCAGCGGCGAGGCAGAGGCCGAATGGGTCCGCGCACTGACCGAACAGGTCGCAGACGGGATGAAGGCGGTGACGTTGAACCTCGAGCAGTGGGAAGACTTGAAGCTCATCGAGACCGGCGAACAGCTGTACTCGCTGCGAATGGGAGATCGCCCGAAGGATCCCGAACGCCTGCGTCGTTTCGCGAAGGGCGTCGAGCTGCTGCGAAAGGAACAGCCTGAACGGCTCGAGCAGCTTCGCGACGACATCATGTCGTTCCGCGGCCGCCTCGACATGGTCAACGCGAACCCGAAAGACTTGTCGATGCAGTACCGCCGCCCCGAGGTTGCCCGTTTCGTGATGCGGAACCTCGGCAGCCTCTTGTTTGGCTTTCCGCTGTTCGTGTTCGGCTGCGTGCTCTTCGCGGTGCCGTTTCTGCTGGTGCGTTACGCCGCGCGAATTCTGCCGCTGCCGCGCGATCGCATCGCGACGTTCAAGTTCATCTCGGCCCTGGTGCTGACGCCCATCTGGCAGGCGCTGCTGGCGTACCTTTCGTGGACGCAGTGGGGCGTACCCGGAGCCGTGGTCGCCGTCGTCGGCGGACTGCCGCTGGCGTTCTTCACCCGTTACTTTCTGGAACGCCGGCGCGCGGCCGTCGGTGACGTGGTGACCTTCTTCGTGTTGGGCAACCGCACGCGGTTGAAGGCGCGGTTGTTGGTCGAAGGCGAGGCGCTGGCGACGGAGATTGAAAAGACCGTCAGCGAGCTTCGGCCACGGGTGGTGGCTGACGCGCAAAGTGCTTGAGGCCCAAGAAGAGCACCACCCCGCCGATGAACACGGGAATCGCGTTGATCTTGATCGCGGTGCCCAGGCTCGAGTGATCGCTGATCCACCCAATCGCCACGGGTGACGCCGCATCGCCCAGCAGATGCAGCGTCAGCGTTGACATGCCGAACGCGAACGCACGCAGGTGGGGCGGCACCGAGTTGACGATTGCCGCGTTCAATGGCCCGTTGTTCAAGAAGATGAAGAACTGGGCGAGGAAGAGGCCGACGAAGAGCAGGGCCCTCCCGTCGATCATCACGCAGAGGAACATCAGCGGCGCCGCGACCACGAGGCCGATCGCCGACAAGAGCACCCCACCGCCGGGCCGGCTGCGATCCATGCGGTCGCCGACGAAGCCACCCGCGATGGTGCCCAGCAGGCCGCCGAGCACAGTGGACGCTCCGAGGTAGAAGCCTGCGTCGCCGCCCGTGAAGCCACGTTCGGCCGACAGGAACTTCGGCATCCAGTTCGAGAGGCCGCCGATGCCGAACGTCATCAGCGTCAGCCCCGCCGTCGTGAACCAGAACCGCTTGTTGCCGAGCAGCGCCTTGAACCCTTCGGCGAACGGAATCGGAGCGATCATCGGACCCTCGTCCATTCCCCCCCGTTTCGGCTGCGGGAGGAACAGCGACAGTACGGCCAAAGCGATGCCCGGCGCGCCGC
>JAYUXE010001067.1:0-3138 GCA_043753165.1 Archangiaceae bacterium
GGGTACTCCCCTGGAAATGTTCGTCTGCGCGAGCGCGTCGGGCGAGATGGCGAGGCGCGAGAGCAGACGTTGGTTGGCAGCGTACGCTTCGCTGCAGCGCGACTTCACCCAATCGCCGACCTGCTTGCGCGTGGGCTGGCCGAGGCGCGCGAGCTCGGCGTGAAGCGCGCGGGAAAAATCCTCGGTGGTGGCGAATCGATCGCCCGGTTCCTTCGACAGCGCCTTCTGCACCACCGCCTCGAGCTGCGCGTCGACTTCACTTCGCAGGGGCGGCAGCGGCTTCCGCTTCGGCTGCGCCATCGCGACCATCATCTCGGGCGTGGTGCCGCCGCCGACGTACGACTGGCCCGCGAGCAATTCCCACAGCAACACCGCCAACGCGTACTGGTCGGCACGCGCATCGACGGGCAACGCCATCGCCTGCTCGGGCGCCATGTAGCCGAGCTTGCCCATCACGGTAGACGCCTGCGTCGACTGGCTGCGTGCGGTCGAGCGGGCGATGCCGAAGTCGATCACCTTCACTTCGCCCTCGAAGCCCACCATCACGTTCTGCGGTGACACGTCGCGGTGGACGATTGCCATCGCGACGCCATCGGGCCCCGCTTTCAAATGCGCGTACGAGAGACCTTCGGCCGCCTGCCACGCGAGGTAGACGGCGACGGGCACGGGAATCAGCTCTTGCTGCGCGGCGACCTGCGAGACGAGCCGCGCGATGTCGACGCCCGCGACGTACTCGAGCGCCATGAAGAGGACGCCGTCGACCTGGTCGAGGTCGTAGACCTGCGCGATGTTCGAGTGCGCGAGGTGCACCAGCACTTTGCCTTCGTGGTGGAAGCGTTCGACGAACGCCGGGTCTTTCGCGAGCGCAGGCAATACCGTCTTCACGATCGCCGGCTTCTCGAAGCCGCCGGCCCCCGACAAGCGCGCGAGCCACACCTCACCCATGCCGCCCTGGCCCAGCGGTTCGACCAATTCGTATCGGCCAAGCTTCCGGTTCATCACGCCGCCTTCACCGGTTCTTTGCTCTTCGTCAGCGCCCACGCGATGAGCCCGAGCACTGCAGCCGCGGCGACGCCGGCCAGCAGGCGCGGCTTGTCGCTGAACCCCGTCCACAGCATGAAGACGGAAGACACGCAGTAGATGCCCGCGGCGACGAGCGCGGCGGGCTTCACGTCGGTGCCTCTTGCTTTCGCGCGGAAGAGGCCGGCGACGGTGAGGCCGGCGAAGAGAACGAGAATCGCTCCGACGTTGCTGAGCACTTCTTTCAGCGACTGCGTGTAGACGAGCAGCAACGCGATGGCGCCCTGAAGTGCGACGCTGAGCATGGGCGGCTTGCCTTCGGTTCCGGCGAAGGCCTTCGGAAGGAAGCCGTCTTTCGCCATCGCCGCATAGACGCGCGGGCCGATGAGAATCATCGCGGACATCGCCGAGATGAACGCGAGCACGATGATGAGGCTCATCACCGACGCGAGGCCGCCGCCGACCAGGCGGTTCATCAGCGCGTGGCCGACCGTGACGGGCTCGTTGGAGAAGACGACCGCGCCTTCTTTCGGGGTGAGGTTCGCGGCGAAGACGTAGTTGAGGACGAGGTAGAGAGCGCCGACGGCGCCGCAGCCAATCAGCATCGCGCGCGGCACGGTGCGCGACGGGTCCTCGAATTCTTCCGACGCGTAGACCGCCGCGTTCCACCCGCTGAAGGTGAACGCGATCCAGAACAGGCTGCCGACCACTTCCTTCACCAGCGCGAAGCCTTCGGGGACCTTCGCTGGGCTCCACGTCGGCCAGGCGAGCGTGCCGACCGCGAGACCGAAGAAGACGAAGCCGAGCACGAGCATCACCTTCACCGCGACGAGGATGTTCTGCGCGCGAACCGACAGGTGAAGGCCAAAGGCGTGAATGGCGGTGAGGCCGACGACGAGCACGACGGGGATGAGGCGAAGGTTCAAGTCGCCGACGGTGAAGGCGGGCAGGTCGGGGAAGACGGCGCGCAGGTAGAGGTCGGCGCCCAGCGCATCGGCGGCGATGGGGGCCGAGAAGCCGACCAGCAGCGAGCCCCAGCCGGCGAGGTAGCCGAGCGACGGGTGCAGCAGCTCGGACAGGTAGCGGTACTCGCCGCCGCTGCGGGGCACGAGGCGCGCGACCTCGGCGTACGCGTAGGCGCCCGAGAGCGCGAGCACGGCGCCGATGACCCACGCGAACAGCAGCGGGCCCGGCGGAAGCGACTGCGCCATGAAGCCGAACGAGAGGAAGACGCCGATGCCAACCATGTTGGCGATGACCATGCCGACGCCCGACCACAGGCCAAACGGTTTGCGCGGCGCGTCGGTGACCCTCATTCCGACGGACCTTAACGTTCAGCGCTGCGCCGAAAAGAAATTCCCCACTCCAGATCGACCGCCTTCGCCGCCGACCACGTTCAGTTCGCGGACACGTCAACCCCATCGACGTCGAGCACGGCGCGGCCGAGGTTGTTCGACGTGATGCCGAGCTCGAGAGAATTCAAGATGGTGTTTGGCAGCGGCAGCGTCTGGCCGGTGGCGTCGATGATCAGCGCCCCGTCCTGCCAGAGCCGCACGCGCCCGGTCGCGTCAGGCTGCAGCGTGTACTCGACCTCGACGCGCACCCAGGTGCCGAGAGGAAAGGGCACCGGCGTCTTTTGCTTGAACCGCGGCTTGTCGCCGAACTTGAGCTCGACCTCGAGGTGGCCGCCTTCAATCAGCACCCGCGGCCCGGGCGCCACCTCGAGAATCGCGGACTCGAGGTCGATGAGCCCGTAGGGCACGCCTTCGACCGCGCGGAACCACGCGCCGAGCCGCACGACGTCGCCGCGAATGAAGTGCACGAGCTCGGACTCGATCGACGCCTTCGCCGTCACCATCTGCCCGACCGGACCCAGCGACGTCGCGCGCAGTCCGCGGACGCCGTCATGCGCCGCATCGGCAATCACCTCGAGCCGGTTGTCTTTGAAGTCGCAGGTTCGCGACAGCAGGCACGACCGAAGCGCGACGTACTGGGGCACCGTCTGCGCGGCCGGCGACTGAAGCACGAAGCCGGTGAAGCCCGCGTCGGGGCCAATCAGCCCCTGCACGTCGACCACGTTCTCGAACCCCGAAACGAAGGTCTTCCCCACCGGCACCT
>JAYUXE010001068.1:0-7326 GCA_043753165.1 Archangiaceae bacterium
TGACTTCGCGCTGCGATTCGAACGCGAGCTTCTGCGCGGCGGACTTCAGGCGGTCGGCACCGCGGCGAAGCGTGTCGGCCTCGCGCGTGTTTCTCGCCTGCGCTTCGAGGTGCTGCATCTTCAGAATCAGCGCATCAGCAGAGTCGTCGGACATAGGGCGGCACTCTACTTCTGTTCCTTGAACCAGGCTTTCAGCTCGGGCACGACGGTGCGCTGCCACGTGGGGCCGACGCGCACCTTGATGAACTGTTGAATCAACGCGTCCACGCAGCGGCCCAGGCGCGAGACGAGCTCGAGGCGTTCGACCAGCGCTTCCCCTTCGTCCCCTTCTGCCAGCAGCGCGGGCAATTTCCCGGCGCGGAAGTCGAAGCGTTCGGCGTCCAGCGTGACTTCGAAGGTCTGTTCGCCGTGGGTCAGCTGCAGGTGCGCCGCGTGGACCAGCAGGTTGCGCTCGAGCGCGAAGCGGACGATGCCCGAGTACGGGGCCGACACGCCCTTCGCCGAGACCTCGGTCACTTCGCCCGAGCCCGCGCGCAGCTGAATCTTGCCGGTGAAGACGACGCGCAGCGGCTGCTTGTCGACGGTGCACAGCGCGTCGGAAGACTCGGACTTCATCAGAATCCAGCACAGGCATTCGCGGCCGAGCCACGCGCGCCCGCGGTACAGCGCTTCTTTCGCCTTTGCCTGTTCGACGATTTCCGGGTCGAGCTCTTCTTTGCCGGTCGACCCATCGACGCCAGTCTCGCCCCGCATGAAGCGGGCTTCGGCGGCTGCTGCAGTGCGGCCCGTCATGACTTCGCTCCGGTGGCTTCGAACAGCGCGGGGGTGGGGCCCAGTGAGTCGAGCACGTCGGCAGAAACGAAAGACGCAGGCACGCGGGGAATGAGGCGAACCCCCAGCCCCGATTCGAGCACCGCCTGCACTTCTTCGACGATGCCGGTCGAGCTGGCCCAGACGAGCAGCTCGCCGCTGGTGAGCTCGTAGCTCAAGTCGGACACGGACGAGACGGGTGGGGTGCGCGAGCGCAGGCCTTTGCGAATCAAGTCTTTCTGGTCGGCCTTTTCTTTGCGGCCGGGGCCGCGGCCGTTCTTCTCTTCGAACTTCTTCGCCCACTCGCCGAGCTCGGCGCGAATGGTGGACGCGGGCATGCGGATCTTTTCGACGCGCCAGGCGAACAGCGCGTACATGCCTTCGAACAGAGCGCCGGCAGAGAAGTGGGTCGCGCGGTCGTCTTCGAGCTCGACGAAACCCGCAGCGCGGTCTTCGTCGCCTTTGGGGTCGATGGGCTCGAAGGCCCCCTGCTTCAGCGTCCTGGTGAGCCACTTCTTCACGTCTTTCGGCACCGTGCCTTCGATGCGAAAGCGCGAGCAGCTGACGGTTCCTTTTCTGATCGGCATGCGGCCTTGTACGGCGTTTGAGGCAGAGTCGGACGATGAGATTTTTCGTCCTCGGGCTGCTTCTTTCCGGCTGCTTCCGGATTCCTGCCGCGCCCACGCCGATGGCGTTCGTCGCGGACCCGCTGCCCGCGGGAAAAGCGAAGTGTCTGCTGGTGCTGCTGCCGGGGATGCGAGACCGCGCCGAAGATTTTCGCGCGGAACATTTCGTGGAAGACCTTCGCGCGTCGGGCCTTTCGGCCGACCTCGTCTCAGCCGACGCGACGATGGGTTACTACCTGCAGAGCATCGCGGCGCAGCGGCTCGAGGAAGACGTCATCGGCCCCGCGCGGGCGAAGGGGTACGAGAAGGTCTGGCTGCTGGGCATCTCGATGGGCGGGTACGGCGCGCTGAACTACACGATGCTGTTCCCGGAGCATGTCGATGGGGTGGCGGCGTTCGCTCCGTTTCTCGGCGACGACGCGGTGGTGCAGCAGATTCGTGAAGCGGGAGGCCTGGCGAAGTGGGCGCCGCCTGCGCCGACGCGGGAAATGAATTCCGACAATTACACCGCACAGCTGTGGGGCTACCTGCACCGCATCACGGCGGGTGAGCTGCCGATGCCCGAGCTCTACGTCGGCAGCGGCAACAGCGACCGGATGTTGCCAGCGGTCGAGGTGCTGGCGGCGAGTCTTCAGAAGGACCACGTGCTGACGACGAAGGGCGGGCACGCGTGGGGGCCGTGGCGCGCGCTGTTGCGCCAGTTTCTGAGCGCTTCGGCGTTCGAGAAACAGTGCAGCCCCTGAGGCTTCCCTCGGGCGGTTCATGTGGTATCCCGCCGCCCGTGCACCCGCATCACTCGCCGCAACCGCAGCAGGGCAAGGCCGCGTTCTACGACGTCGACGGCACGCTCATCTCGACCAACGTCGTTCACGCGTTCGCCTACTACGCGATGAACGAGGGCAGCATGATGGGCATCCTCGGGCGGACGCTGAGCACGGTCGCGTCGCTGCCGGTGTTCGGGGCCCTGAACCTGGTCGACCGCAAGACGTTCAACGAGGTCTTCTACAAGCGCTACGCGGGCTTCTCGGAAGACCGGTTGGTGACGCTGGCCGAAGACCTGTTCGAAGACGTCATCAAGCCGGCGATCTACCCGCGCGCGAAGGACCTCATCGACGAAGCGCGCCGCGCGAGCTGCAGAATCATCTTCATCACCGGGGCGCTGGATTTCACGATTCGGCCGCTGGCCCGCTACCTCGGCGCGGACGAGCTGATCGCGAACAAGATGCAGTTCGTCGGCGGCGTCGCGACGGGCAAGGTCATCCCCCCCATCATCGAAGGCGCGAACAAGGCGAACGTGATTCGCGACTACTGCGAGCAGCACAAGATCGCCGCGAACAAGAGCCACGCGTACACCGACAGCGCCAGCGACTACGCGATGCTCACCGCCGTCGGCCGCCCCACCGCCGTGAACCCCGACCTGCGCCTGCGCGCCCTCGCCCGCAGCTACAACTGGCCGATTCTCGACCTGCGCTGAAGACCTGACCAGGAACTGCCCATGCGCCCGCTGAAGACGTTGAAGAAGCTGTACGACGAGGAATCCCACATCGTCATCCAGGAAAAGAGCTCGCCCCCGCGCGTGCTCTTCTACGGCGAAGACTTTCTGCTCGAAGACGTGCCGGTCGGGACACGCATCATCTACCCGCGGCCTCCGCTGGAAGCGGTGCCGAACCTGAAGGCGGCGATTCGCTACGCGATCAACCACCCGGAAGAGATGGAGCCCCTGCACGCGCTGCTCACGCCGGGCATGAAGGTCACCATCGCGCTCGACGACATCTCGTTGCCGCTGCCGATGATGCGCACCCCAGACGTGCGGCAGACGGTGCTTGAAATCGTGCTGCAGTTGCTGGCCGACTCGGGCGTCGACGACGTGCACATCATCATCGCGAACGCGCTGCACCGACGGATGACGGACGCCGAGCTGAAGCGGTGCGTGGGCCAGGAAATCTTCGACGAGTTCCACCCGGATCGTTTCTACAACCACGACGCGGAAGACCCCGACGGCATCGTCGAGATGGAACGCACGGCGATGAACGAAGTGGTCGCCATCAACAAGCGCGCGGCCGACAGCGACCTGCTGATTTACGTGAACATCAACCTCGTCCCGATGGACGGTGGCCACAAGTCGGTGGGCACGGGCCTCACGAACTATGCGTCGCTGCGCGCGCACCACAACCCGCAGACGATTCGCGACACGGCCAGCTACATGGAACCGGGCACGTCGCAGCTGCACCGGTCGACCGAGCGCATCGGCCGCGTCATCGACAAGCACCTCAAGGTCTTCCACATCGAGACCGTGCTGAACAACCGCGCGTTCGACGGCCAGCTCGACTGGCTGATGAAGAAAGAAGAAGACTTCACCGAGTTCGACCGCTTGAAGTTCCAGGCGACGAAGTACGCGCTGTCGAAGATGCCGCGCCCGGTGAAGCGGAAGCTGTTCCACAGCATTCCCGCCGCGTACGAAGTCATCGGCGTGTTCGCGGGCCAGACGGAACCGACGCACCAGAAGACGCTGGACCTGTCGTGGAAGCAGTACAGCGTTCCCGTCGACGGCCAGAGCGACATCGTCATCTTCGGGATGCCGTACATCTCGCCGTACAACGCGAACTCGATTCTGAACCCGCTGCTGGTGCAGGTGATGGCCTGCGGCTACCTGCACAACCTGAATCGCGGCGTGCCGCTGCTGAAGAAGGGCGGCGTCATCATCATCACGCACCCCGCTTATGACGAGTTCGACCCCGAGCACCACGCGCCGTACATCGAGTTCTTCAACCGGCTCTTGCCCGAGACGCGCGACGCGATGGTCCTGTCGCACAAGTACGAGGAAGAGTTCGCGCGCAACCCGAGCTACGTGCACCTCTACCGCAAGGGCAACAGCTACCACGGGGCCCACCCCTTCTACATGTGGTACTGGGGCGAGAACGGCCGCCAGCACGCAGGGAAAATCATCTGCGCCGGCGCCGAGAACAACCACGTGCCGGCCCTGTTGGGGTGGGACCGCACGGACACCCTGTCGGAAGCGATCGAAGAAGCGCGTGGCTTCATGGGCCGCAACGCGAGCATCTCGATGGTGAAGATTCCGCCGATTCTCCAGACCGAAGTGCGGCTCTAAAAAGGCCATGCCCGTTGCGAAGCGCAAAGCGAAGGTCAGGCGCGATGGCCCGCTGAACCCGCAGGTCATCACCGACGCCGCGCTGGCCTACATCGACGAGCACGGGCTCGAGGCGCTCTCGACGCGAAAGCTTGGGGCCGTGCTCGGCGTCGAAGGCATGGCGCTGTACAAACATTTCCCGTCGAAGGACGCGCTGCTGGATTCGGTGGCCGAGAAGCTGGCGCTCGAGCTCGACGTACCGCTGACGGGCAAGAGCGCCTGGCAGGAAAGGTCGCGGCAGCTCGCGCGCGCGTACCGGGCAATGGCGCGAAGGCACCCGCGGGCGTACCTGTTGTTTGCGATGCGGCGCTTTGCGACGCCGGGGGCGCTGGCGTTTCTCGACCGCATCTTCGCGCTGCTGCTCGAAGCCGGCATGGGCCCGCGCAAAGCGGTCGAGCTGTACCGGGGGGTGCTGCACTACTGCAACGGCGCGATTCTGGACGAGCTGGGGGGTTTCGAAATGGTGAAGCGCGGCGCTCCGAAGGGGGCAGTGACTCCGCCGGCGCAGCTCGCCGCCCTGAACAAGGTGATGGTGTGGTTCGGCACGGATCGCTTCGACGAGCTCTTCGAAGCCGGGCTCGACCGCGTGATTGCCTCATTCGAAGTGAAATAACCGCGCCATGTGGAGACTCGCGCTGCTGTTGTTGACTGGATGTGGGCTCGCCACCCCGCGCACGGGCGAGGTGTTGTCGCCGGGCGTCGCCGAGGCGGTGTTCGAGCACCGGGCGTTCGGCACCGACCTTCTGCACACGCGGGTCGTGTTCCCCGCAAAGGACGACGGTTCGCCGCGAACGGGTCCGTTTCCGGCGGTGGTGTTCATTCAGGGCGGCCTGGTGCCCGAGTCGCGGTACCGCTGGTGGGCCGAGGCGATGGCGCGCGAAGGGTACGTGGTGGCGCTGCCGACGCATGCGTTCGACCTCGCCCTCTTCACGACGGACACGGGCAGCGAGGCGCGCAAGCTGTTGGTCGCGCCGCCGGCGTCCCTGCTCACCGGGCTCGTCGATGCGAACCGCATCGCGGTGGGAGGACATTCGTTGGGCGGCGTGGTCGCGGCGAAGCTCGTGCTGCAAGGGGGGTTCGCGGCGTTGCTGATTCAGGCGAGCCTGCCGGACGCGGCCGACAAGACTCCGCTGTCGCACCTGAAGGTGCCGTCGATGTCGTTGGCGGGAAGCAATGACTGCAGCGCGGCGTTGGCCAAGGTGACGGAAGGGGCGCAGTCGCTGGCGTCGCCCACCGCGCTCGTCGTGCTCGACGGCGTCACGCACTACCAGTTCACCGATTCGGATCGCGAGGACGTGGCGAGGAAGTGCGCGTCGGGCATCGACCTCGAGACGGCGCACGCGCGCATCGTTGCGGCGTCGAAGGCGTTTCTCGAGGCGGCGATGTCGGGGGCTCCGAACGTGGGGGTCGACGCGTTGGGCGCGGTGCCCGGCAGCACGGTGAGCGCGCGATGAGGGCGCTCATCCTCGTCCTCCTCAGCACGACCGCGCACGCCGAGGCCGGGTGGCTGACGGCGCAGGGCCGCATCACCGAAGGGGCCGAGCTCGCAGTGTTCGGCGGCCCGAAGTCGGTTGGGGTCGGGCTCTTGCGTTCCGACAACCACGACCCGGCGCGCGGCATCGGCGCAGAGGTGGCGTGGTCGCTTTCAGATCGCGTGGTCGAGCTCAGCGCCGCACGCCGTTGGCAGCTGGGCGCGCCCGGCAAGGCGAGCTTCTCGGGCACCGTCGGGCTCGCGGGCTTCATCGTGCCGGAAGGCAAGTTCGACCTCGCGCTCGGGCCGAACGCCGGGCTGAACGCGGGCTTCGGCGGAAAGGGGTTCTCTTTCGAAGTCGGCGTGCTGTCGGGCATCGAGCTCTTCACCCGCGGGCTGTTCCGTTTCCCACAGCGGCTGCAGCTGGGCGTCCGCGCGCAAATCGGCCGGGTGACGCTGCGGCTCTACGGGCGCGCGGGCGTCGACCTGATTCTCGAACGCAGCTACATCATTCGCGCGGACGCGGTGTTGAGCGTCGGGCTGCTCAGCCGACCGTAACGCCCAGCAGTTTCCCGATGCCCGCGGTGATGGCCATCGCGAGGCTGCCGCCGATGAAGACCCGCCCCGCGCCGCGCAGCTTCGACGCGCCACCCAGGTGTGCGCCGAAAGCGCCGAGGGTGGCGAGCGCCGTCAGCGATGCGGCCGCGATGGTCGGAATCTGAAGCCCGGCCGGAGCAGCCAGCATCGCGAGAATCGGCACCGCCGCGAACGTCGCGAAGCTCAGCGCAGAAATCCAGGCTGCCTGCAGTGGCTGGGCGAGCTCGTGCGGGTCGATGCCGAGCTCGTCGCGCAAATGAGAGCCGAGGTTGTCTTTCTCGGTCAGCTGCTTCGCGACTTCCATCGACAGCGCCCGGGTGAGTCCGCGTTTTTCGTAGATGCCGGCGAGCTCGCGCAGCTCGTCGGCGGGCTCGTCGACGAGCTCCTGCCTCTCGCGCTCGATGTCGGCCCGTTCGGCGTCTCGCTGCGAGCTGACCGAGACGAACTCGCCGACGGCCATCGACATCGACCCGGCGACGAGGCCCGCAACCCCGGCGACGACGATGCTCTGCGTGGTGGCGGCCGAGGCGGCGACGCCGATCATCAGGCTCGAGGTCGAGACGATTGCGTCGTCCGAGCCGAGCACCGCGGCGCGCAGCCAGGCGGCCCGGCCGGACTTGTGGCTTTCCCGATGCCTTCGACGTGCGTTCATCGCACGACCAATACCGGTTTTC
>JAYUXE010001069.1:0-3133 GCA_043753165.1 Archangiaceae bacterium
TCGATGCGCGTGCGGTAGATGAAGTGAATGCCGTAGTCGATGCCGAAGCCCATCAGAATCGCGCCGATGATGCTGGTCACCATGTTGAGCTCGCCGAGCGTCAGGTACGCGAAGCCCATCGTGAAGATGGTGCCCATGATCATCCCGGTGATGACGATGACGGTCGGAGCAATCTTCCGGAAGAAGACGATGGTGATGAGGCAGATGAACGCGAACGCTGCGATGGCCACGTCGTCGACCGAGTCCTGAATCGCGTAGCTGTCGTCCACGTTGGTTTTGTACGAGCCGGTGAAGCCGTAATAGACGGTCTTCTTGTCACCCGACTTCGTGTAGTCCTCGACCATGTCGACGCCGGTTTCCTTCGCGATGTCGGCGAACAGGCCCTTGGCCGTTTCACCCAGCGGCGCCTCGCCCGTCATGTGGTCGATGAAGCCTTTGGTCTCGGCCAGCTGGGTCGAGTTCCACATCGGCTTGATGAGCATCAGCACCATCTGCTTGTCGTCCGAGATGTAGTACTCGTCGCGAATGCTCTTCTTGCCGACCGCCGAGTATTTGGCGATCAGGTCTTCGAGCTCGAGCTTCACGGGCTCGGTCTTCCGGATCTCGATGAAGAAGGGGTTGTTCCGGCGCAGCTGATCTTTCAGGTACGCGTTGATCCGCTTCTTGCCCTCGACCAGGTCCTCGGTCTTGATGAAGAGGACCATGTTCTCTTGAATGAACTCGACCGGAACTTTGTAGGTGATGAACCGGACGTAGGGCGTGCCGTCCTTCTGCTTCTCGGCCAACAGCTTCTTGTAGATCGCGTCCGACACCTTCTTCAGCGTGTCGGGATCCGTGCCGCGCAAACCCAGCATCAGGTACCCAGCCCCACCGACCATGTCGATGACGCGCTTCACCTCTTTCACTTCCGGCAGGTCTTGCGAAATCAGCGACAGCTGATCCGATTCGATGCGCAGCTGGAAGGCGAGGTACGTGCTGGCGACGGTCAGCCCCAGCAGCAGCAGCAACACCTTTCCGGGGTTGCGAACGATGACGCCTGCGTACGAAGTGGTCCAGCGCGTGAGGAAGGCGGCTTTGTCGGCACTCATGGGGCCGGGGCATACCCGTTTCTGAGGTAGGGTGCCCGCGCTTTGCGGCCCCTTTTTCTCGTTCTCGGCATCACGACACTCGCGTGCAATTCTGCCCCACTGCCCGTCGATTCAGGCGCAGGCGATTCGGGGAAGCCCGACGCGGGCAAACCGGACGCAGGCCCAAAGCCGGACGCGGGCCGCTTCGACGCAGGCCTTCCCGATGCGGGCTTCACCTCGGCGGCCATCGCGCGCTGGTGCGAGCTGTCGGCATTCGCAGCGTGCGACCGCGACGTGCGCTGCTTCGAGCTCGCGCTGACGAATCGCGCCGAGTGCATGAACAAGAAGAAAGAGCTCTGCGACCAGGACGCGTACACCCGCGCGGTCAACGAAGGCCGGCTTCAGTACCTCGAGCCCAAAGCGGTCGAATGTCTGAATGGCTACGCCGCGGGCAGCTGCGAAGACGTGCCGGCAGCCTGCGAGGTGGTGTTCGCGGGGAAGGCGGTTCCCGACGCGGGCTGCATTCTTCCCGAGGAATGCAACAGCAATGGCTTCTGCTACCAGTACGACAACACGTGCCCGCACCGCTGCCGTCCGTGGATTGCGCTGGGCAACGTCTGCGACGGCTTCTCGACGCGCTGCCGGCCAGAAGACGCGTACTGCGGCGCCTTCGATGGCGGCACGGGCGCGCGCTGTCAGACGTTGAAGGGCCTGAGCGAAGCGTGCGTCGAGTACGACAGCTGCCGGCTCGACCTCACGTGCAGCAACGGAAAATGCGTGAAGCGGCGCGCAGGCCCGGGCGAGACGTGTGGCGAGACGGGCGGCTTTCCGTACTGCACCGACGAGTATTTCTGCCGGCAGGACACCACGGTGATGATGCCTCCGCCGGGTACGTGCCAGCGCCGCGGTGGCCTCGGAGCCGTCTGCAGTGGCTACGGCTCGTGCCTTCCTTCCCTTCGCTGCGGCTCGTCGTTCACGACGGCGACGTGCATTCCGCGATCGGCCGAGGGCGAGAAGTGCAGTGCCTACGGCGAATGCCAACAGGGCCTCTACTGCCCGCCACGCACCTCGCGCTGCACCCGGATTCCGGGCGACGGCGGCGACTGCACCTCGCAGGGCAGCTACTTCGAGTGCGCCTCGGGGCACTTCTGCGACTTCAACGCACCTGACGGCATCTACACGTGCCGGCCGCGCGGTGCGGTGGGTGGCAGCTGCTCGTATGATGGCGTCTGCCTGTCGAATGATTGCGATTACGGCCTGCAGCCCGACGGTGGTTATGGCGGGGCCTGCGTGCCACGGTGTTCGCAGAAGGCCGATGCTGGCGGGTTTTAGGATTTACATGCGTTTGACGAAGCTCTGGCTGATTCTGACGGTGGCGGCCTGCGGCTGTGCATGCAGCGCGGGGCCGCAGCCGAAGGACAGCGGGCCCACCGACAGCGGCAACGACTCGGGAATCGGAGGCGGCGCCGGAGGTGGCGGTGGCTCCATCGACGGCGGCGGGCTGCCGCTGAAGTCCGCGTGCACCGTGCTCAACGCGCGGCGCTGCGAGTACTTCGTGCGGTGCGGGTTGATCGCGAACACCAATGCAGCGGTGCGTGACTGCCTGGCGTTGCAGCAGGCGACGCAGTGCGGCCCGGCGAAGTGGCAGGCGCGGGTCGAGGTCTCGACGCTGCGGTACGACGCGCAGCTCGCGCAGCAGTGCGCCGACGTCTGGGAAACGCGGAAGTGCAGCGACTACGGCATCGAGCCGAACGTGTGCGGGAATCGATACATCGCTCCGAACGCGTTCCCCGGGCAGGCTTGCTACGACGGCTACAAAGAATGCCGCGACGACTCGGGGGCCCAGGCGTGCCGCGGCAAGACGTGCCCGCGCCGCTGCCAGATTCCGGGAACCGTCGCCGACCCCGACTGCCGCGAGAATGCCGACTGCCTGTCGGGCCTGTTCTGCAAATTGCCGAACCTCGTCAGCGGCATCGGCACGTGCACCGCGTTCGGGGTGAAAGACAGTGTCTGTGACGCCGACCAGCCGTGCGCGTCGGGCTTCATCTGCAACCTGGGCAAGTGCG
>JAYUXE010001070.1:0-3132 GCA_043753165.1 Archangiaceae bacterium
GCTGGCTCATGCGCCGCTGCTCGCCCTCGAGCAGGTGGCGATAGAACCCCGGAGGCCTTCGCACCGTCTGCGCGGCGTTGTTGATGAGCACGTCCAACCGCTCGTGCGTGCGCGCGATGTGTTTGGCGAAGATCTCGACGCTCGGCGCATGGCGCAGATCCAGCCCGTGCACCTGCAGCCGGTGGCCCCACTTCGAGAAGTCGGCTTCCCGCGAGTACCGCTCGGCCGCGTCGTTCGGAAACCGCGTCGTCGCGATCACAGCGGCGCCCGCGCGCAGCAACATCAGCGAGGCCTGAAACCCGATCTTCACCCGCGCGCCGGTGATGAGCGCGACCTTTCCTTCGAGCGACGCGCTCTGAAAACGCTTGGAGTAGTTGAGCTCGCCGCAGTCGCCGCACATCGCGTCGTAGAAGAAGTGGAGCCGCCGAAACTCGACCTTGCAGACGTAGCAGTGGCGCGGCTGCTCGAGCACGCGCTCGGACTTTGGAAGGTCGGCCGGCAACATCAGCTGCGGAGCGACGTAGACCGCCTGTTGCCGCACCGTGCGAATCTCGGTCGCGGCGCGGACCTCGCGGTCGTGCTGACGTTTGGCCAGCGCGCGGCTTCGGCGCACGGCCTTGGCGAGGCGCACTTCATCGTCGCGTTCGGGGATCGCGACCCGCCCGACGGCAGTGAGAAACGCGATGCGGTCGGATTCTGGAATTCCGGTCAGCAGACCGCGATCGGCGACCAGCGCTTCGAGCATGGCGGTGCAGCGGCGAACGTCGTCGGGATTCAGGGGCATCCGTCCTCCGTGTGCCATAAGGCGTCGCCATGCGCTACCCGCCCCGCCTCTCGCACCTGGCCACGAGGTCCGTGGTGGTCGCCAAGCTCGCGCCCACCTATTCGGAAGCCCACAGCATCGACGACGAGGAAGGCGTGGTTCGCCTCGAACGCGCGCTGAACAGCCCCCTGCTCGACGAGCTCCTCGCCTCGGCGTGGACCTCGTTGCTCGGCACACAAGCGAAGCTCGACGAAGACGGGCTGGTGCAGAAGGTTGCCAGTGGCCTGAAGAACCGGCCGCAGCGCCCGGGGAAGCTCGCTCCGTTGACGCCGGGCTGGAGCGCCTTTCTCGTCCTCGCTGATGTTCGCGCTGGCATCGCCAGCGACGCTGCCCAGCGGCTGCTCGAGACAGAAGAAGGGGCAAAGCGCGCGGCCGCCGGGCTGAAGGAAGTCGGCGCCTTTCTCGCGACCGAGCTCGTGCGGAAGTAGCCGGGTCAGGAATCGTCGAGTGCCGGCGGCTCGGGCGCGAACGGACCGCGCGTCGAAGCGGTAGACCCCACCGGCCCGCTGTCGCTCATCGACTCCGCCGCAGTTTGTACCGGGACGATCGTCGACGAGGGCGCGCGGACCTCCGTATCGGCGTGTGTCTGGTCGGTCGCCTGGATGGCGCGGAGGCTGTCGACGAGAACATCGAACGTTTTGAAGAGCTGCGCCATCTGAGGCGGATGCCCTGCCGCCACCAGCGCGGCCGAGCCGTGAAGCAGGCTCAAGAACGGATGAAATTCTGCCTCGCTGAGCTCGCGCTGGGCCTCGAGTCCGAACAGGGTCTTCAGCACGCCGAGGACGTGGTCACGCCTGACGGCGAGCGCGGGGAACTCGTATTTGCTCGCGTACCGTTGAGAATAGATGAGCAGAAAATGTCGGGGCCGCCTGGCTGCAAACTCGAGGTAGTGGGTGAGCGCCTGTCGCGACAGCGCCTTCCGCCCCGGCAGGTCCGGCGGCAGCGCGTCGGGCACGTCTTTGTCGATGTCGCGCATCAGCGTCTCGACCGCGCGAAGAGCAAGCTCGCCGCCCAGGGCCGTCACCGAAGGGTAGTAGTAGTAGAGCGTCTGGGGGGCCGCGCCGAAGTCACGGGCGAGCCTCCGGTACGTGAGGTCATCGAGTTCCTGGGTGAAGAGCGCGTTCCAGGCAGCGTTGACGAGACGCACGCCGACGTTGTCGGAGTTGTGATTCCAGACAGGCAGGTCCGCATAAGGCGGCATCGGGCCGAGCCAGCCGGTGTGTCTTCCACTCATTGGTGAATCCCCCGGTGTGTCGGGAGCTGTCGCATTCACGGCGCGAGCCACCGTCAACTCCGCAAAATCTCGAGACGCACGCCCCGACCTCGCGTCCACCCCGCCCGCCCGACCGTCTCAACCCCCAATCGATCGAGTTCGATCGATTGCATGTGCAGGTGCCCGCCGCGGGCAGGAGTCGCGTGATCGAAGCTTTCGATCGAATTCGATTGAAGGGGTTTGAGGGGTGGCAGAGGCGGTGGCTGGGGGCCGGAATCTTGCCCTCGTTCTCCTCGCGCCTACCGTTGTGGGCATGGACAAGAAATTCCTCGTCGAACAGTTGGTCAAAAAGCTCCGGGCGTTGGCTGACCAGGCGACGCGCACGGCGGCCGAGACACGCACGGAAGCGAAGACCGGCGCCAATCGCGCAGTGAATCTTGCAAAAGGCATTGGGGCCCGGGAAGAAGCAGCGCTGGCCGACCTCGATGCGATGGATCTCTTCCGCCCGAAGCCGCTGACCCGCGGCGAAAAGATCGGCCTCGGCGCCGTCGTCGAGATCGAAAACGAAGACGGTGAAGGAGGCCGCACCCTCTTCCTCGCCCCTGTCGGCGCGGGCCAGGAGCTCACGGGCCCCGATGGCGACGGCTTCTTCCAGGTCGTCACCCCGGCCTCGCCCGTCGGCAAGGCGATTTGGGGGAAGAAGGTCGGCGACGTCGTCGAATTCACCGTGCGCGGCGAAGTGTCCGAATGGACGATCAGCTTCGCCGCCTGAACACCGACGGCGCGCCCACGAAAAACCACGCCGCGATCACCGCGTCGCAGATCGCGCAGCCGAACGACGACGTCGGCGCGAAGAACACGATCGGCCGGCCGTACAGGTGGTGCACCACGTCCCAGCAGGTGTGCATCACCCAGGCGAGCGCGACCAACCGGTATGAACTCAGCCCCCCGTATGCGACCAGCGTCGCGAGCGTGGTCAAGGCAAATTCCCAGAGGCCGAGGCCACCGTTCAGGTAGGCCGCTCCGGCGCCCGCCACGAAGATTGCGTTGGAGCGCTGACGCGCCGGCTCGGGCACCAGCGACGTCAGGGCGATGA
>JAYUXE010001071.1:0-7310 GCA_043753165.1 Archangiaceae bacterium
AAGCAGAAGGCCGACCTCAACGACTCGCTGCGGCAGCTGGACGAGGCGATCGTGAAGATCGACAAGACCAGCCGCGAGCGCTTCAAGCAGACCTTTGAAGCGGTGAACGAGAAGTTCCAGCAGATCTACCCGCGCTTGTTCGGTGGTGGGCGCGCGTCGCTGACGCTGACCCAGGAAGGGCCGGGCCAGGAACAGGGCGTCGAGATCATCGCGCAGCCGCCAGGCAAGAAGCTGCAGAGCGTCAACCTGCTGTCGGGTGGCGAAAAGGCGCTCACCGCCGTCTCGATGATCTTCGCGATCTTCCTGATCAAGCCAACGCCGTTCTGCCTGCTCGACGAAGTCGATGCCCCGCTGGATGAAGGCAACGTCGGCCGCTACAACGAGATGGTGAAAGAGATGAGCAAGCAGTCGCAGTTCATTCTCATCACCCACAACAAGCGCACGATGGAAGCCGTCGACACGCTGTACGGCGTGACGATGGAAGAGCCGGGGGTGTCGAAGCTCGTCTCGGTGAAGCTCAGCCAGGCCGCCGCGGCGAACACCGACCAGGCGGTCGCCTAGACCCAGTCGAACAGGGTCTTCAGGGCTTCGAGGTCGACGCCCTGAATCGGAACCTGAAGCAGCGTCGTGCCTGCGCGCAGCTGCAGCTGGGTGTTTCCCCAGGTCAGCGGGTCCACCGACAGCGCGCTTCCCCGCGCGGTGAAGGCGCCCGGCACTTTTTCGAACAGCGGAATCAGCTGATTCGACGGCAGGCGGCTGAGCTGTTGCAGCAGAAACTTCTCGGTCAGGGGCAACGTCAGCGCCGTCGGCACGATCGCCTGCAGCGCGGCGGCGGCGCCCCCATCGGGCAGGAAGCACAGCCCTTCGTTGAACAGCAGCACCGTGCCGGAAGCCGACGCGAGGCTGGCCGGCAGGGTGACGACCGTGCCCGACGGCGGGCGATCGATTCCCTTCAGCGGCCCCTCGCGGAAGAGCAGCAGCAGCGCGGTGAGCTCGGTCGGCATTCCGACGACGGGCAACGTCAGCGGCTTCCCAGCGGCCAGCGTGACGCCTCCATTTCGCGCGTCCAGCGTCACGTCATGCAGCGACGACAGCGGCAGCGACCGCGGCACGCCACCCCGCGGGATCCAGATGAGGCGATCGACCAACAGCACGTAACGGCCCAGGTGCATCGCCCACAGCCCGGCGATTCCGGACGCGGCGATCGCCGCCACCGTCGCGAGGCCGTTGAACATCGCGAAGCCGAGCAGGGCGGGAATCGTCGCGTACGCCCACAGCCACGACTTCCGGCTCACGCGGCCTTCGAGCAGCACCGCCTCATGCGGGCCTGGCAGGCGCGGCGACTGCGCCGCCTCGGCGAGCCCCGCAGTCGTCTGTTCCCAGGTTTCCGCCTTGAACCGCTTCTGCAGCTCGGCCCGCTTTGCGGCGACCTTCGCACCAAGCTGCCGTGGCTCTGCGTCGGCCGGCCAGCGGTCGCGTTCGGCCACGTGCTTCAGGTGCGCGAGCGCAGCGTCCACTTCGACTTCCTCGGCCAGAAAGGCGCCCACCGTTTCCCGGTTGGCGATCGCCCGCCGCTGCCAGCCGCGTTTGCCCAGCAGCGCGGCCAGGCCGTCGTAGCGCCTCAGCGAGGCTTCGAGCCGTTCGAGGCGCCCTTCGAGCTGGATCCGCAGGGAGTTGCTCACGATTTTGGCCGCTTTGAATTTTCCACAGATCGGATCTGCGCGTCGCCCGTTCGATGGCTCACCCCTTTTTCGGAGCCTTTCGATGAAACGTCTGACCCTGCTGGCCGCTGCGCTGTTTGCCGTTTCTGCTGTCGCCGCCGAGCCCGAGGTCGAGCCGAAGATTCAGCTCGCGATCCTCATCGACACCAGCTCGAGCATGGACGGCCTCATCAACCAGACGCGCGAGCAGCTGTGGAAGATCGTGAACACGTTCGCGACCGCGAAGAAGAACGGCAAGCGTCCGCGCTTCGAGCTCGCCCTGTACGAGTACGGCAACGACAGCCTCAAGCGCGAGAGCAACTTCATCCGCATGGTCGCTCCACTGACCACGGATTTGGACAAGGTCAGCGAGCAGCTTCACAAGCTGCGCACCAACGGTGGCGACGAGTACTGCGGCGCGGTGATCGAGACTGCGGTGAAGCAGCTCGAGTGGAGCAAGAACAAGGGTGACTTGAAGCTCATCTACGTCGCGGGCAACGAGCCGTTCAACCAGGGCCCAGTGAACTACGTCGCCGCGGTCAAGAATGCGATCGAGCACGGCATCGTCGTGAACACGATTCACGCGGGCGATGCGCTGACGGGCATCAACGGCAAGTGGAAGGACGCGGCGATGTTGGCCGACGGCAACTTCCTCACCATCGATCAGAACGAAGCGATCGCGCAGGTGGTCGCGCCGCAGGACAAAGAGATCGCGCGCCTGGGTGCCGAGCTGAACAAGACGTACATCGGGTACGGCGATGAGGCCCCGGCGGCAGTCGCGCGCCAGGAAGCGCAGGACAAGGCGGCGACGGGGATGTCGGTGGGCAGTGGCCTGCAACGCGTGGTCACGAAGTCGTCGGGCAACTACAACAACAGCAACTGGGACCTCGTCGACGCGAAGAAGGAAGGCAAGGACGTGGCGAAGATGCCGGAAGCCGCGCTGCCGGCGCCGATGCGGAAGATGGCCCCCGCCGAGCGCGTCGAGTTCGTCGAGAAGAAGTCGGCTGAACGCACCGCCATTCAGGCGCAGATCGGGCGGCTGAACACCGAACGCGAGGCCTTCGTGAAGGCGGAAGAGAAGAAGAACGTCGGGAAGAAGGCCGCCACCCTCGACACCGCGCTGCTCGAGTCGGCGAAGGCGCAGGGCGCCAAAAGCGACTTCGCGTTCTGAAACACGCGGGCGTCCCTACGGCATGCCCGAGGCGAGCCGCAGCAGCTCGGCCCACCAGGGCGACGCGCCGCTGAAGAACACCTGCCCGCCGTCGCGCACGACGAGCCCGTCGGGAGCGAGCACCGAGAACCGCAGCGGCTTCCCCAACGCCGCATCGAGCGCCGCCATCGTCGTCTCGTCTTCGTGCGAGAAAGCGCGCGGCCCCAGCGGGTGGCTGTGGACGATCTCGGCCAACTGCTCGCGGTGGTGCCAGATGGCTTCCCACCGCGCACGCGAATCGGGCAGGGCGAGGGCGTCGAGGCCGGCGTCGCTCCAGCAGATGGTGCCGGCGTGGGTTACCAGCAGGCAGACCTCGCGCTTCACGGGAACCTCAGCATCACCAGCGCGTGGGTCTCGATCGCTTCTTTGATCACCGACGGCAGGCTCTCGAGCGTGACGAGATCATCTCGCGGCGGGTGGCCGAGACAGATGCCCGAGTCGATCACCCGCAGCGTCGCGGCCTC
The DNA here is from genome assembly GCA_043753165.1 of Archangiaceae bacterium. GTDB lineage: Bacteria > Myxococcota > Myxococcia > Myxococcales > Myxococcaceae > JAGSPQ01. The sequence continues at coordinate 3,375 of JAYUXE010001071.1, forward strand.
GACGATCGAGATGAAGCGGTGGTTCATGAACCGGAAGACCACCTCGAGCTCGCCGTTGCCGAGATCGCGCGCGTCTTCCAGCCGGGCGCCCGCGGCTTCCAGCGCCGCTTCGGCCCAGTCTTCCGACTTCCTCTGCCTGTCGCGCAGCGCGGCGATGCGGATCTCGCGCTGCACCTCGACCTCGGCCCGCACCATTGCCGCTGCGTGCCGCGCGTTCACTTCCGCCTGTTCGCGGCGCGCCAGAATTCGTTCGGCCTCGAGCCCTGCGAGCGCGGTCGACGCGGCTTCGGCGCCGCCGGCCGCGATCGTCACCACCTGGCCGCGCACTTCGCCCGGCACGAAGCGGATTCCCGTGCGGCGTGAGGCCTGCGCGACCAGGGCGTAGGCGAAAGCGGCCCGCAGCGGCGCCGGCACGCCCTTCACGTCTTTCAACGAGCCGCCCACCGCCAGTGCCTCGCGCGCCTGGCCTTCGACCTCGGTCTCGAAGTCCACTTCCGAGAACAGCAGCTCGCCGCTTCGCCACCGCCGCGCGGTGAGCTTCGCGAACTTCGCGGGTTGTTCGCCCGGCATCAGGTGCAGCGGCTCGACGATCGCTGCGTCTTGCACCAGCTGCCCGTCGAGGTGCCAGCCGGTGACTTTCGGAAGCGCGAAGAGATCTGGCACGTCCGACTCGCAAAGCTTCGTCGCGTGCCGGCCTTCGATCTTGAACCGGTACCAGCCCGCCGGCTCGAACGGCGTCGCGACCCGCAGCCGGCGATCTTCCGCGTCTACGAATGCACCGCCGAAGTAGGGCAGGGTCCGCTCGTCCGACTTGTTCAGAAACCGCCGGTAGTCCACGCGGGCCGACTGTAACGCCTGTCCTTGTTCTCACCACCCCCTCGGCCGTGCGTGCTAGCACTCGCGTCCGTGGCTGACTCCCGGGGACACCTCGTTTTCGCTTGTGGTGAGAGCCTCTACGCCGTGCCCGCTGAACGGGCGCAGGAAGTGGTGAGTTTGCCGGCGCTCACGCGGGTGCCGGGTGCTCCTCCGCACCTGCTCGGGGTGTTCGCGCACCGCGGCGAAGTGATTCCCGTCATCGACCTGCCCATGCTCACCGGGACGAAGGTCGACGGCGTGATGAAGCGCGCCGTGCTCGTTCGCGTGCCCCGCGGTGGCCTCGCGCTGACGGCGACGCGCGTCGCCGGTGTCTCCGTGCTCTCGGGCCCCTTCGACCCACTCGGCGCCACCGGAATTCAGGCGCACCTCAGAGGTCCGGCCACGGCGCCCGCGGGCCAGGTCGCGGTGATCGAGCCCGAAGGCCTGTTCGAGTTTCTCGCCCGCGGAGGCTGACGCACTTTTCATGAGCGCCCCCCTCGAAGGGATCGTGCTTTGCCGCGTCGGCGATCACCGGCTCGCGTTTCCGGCTGCGCACGTCGTGCAGATCTCCGACTGGGCCATCGGCGGCATTCCCAGGCCGCACGCGCGCACCGCCTTCGAGCTGCCCCCTGCCAACGGCCGCTGCGTCGAAGATGGGAATGGTGGCCTGGTCGTCGACTCGCTCGAGATCGCGTCCGACCCGCTGCCCATGATGCCGGTGCCTGCGATGCTGCTCGGTGCCGTCGGCGGAGCCCTTCGCGGCTTCGTCATCCTCGCCGGCGAGCTCTGCCCCGTGCTCGCGATCACCGAGTTCGCGCAGTTTCTGAAGAGGCCTTGACGCGTGAACGGCCTGCACCGCTTCGTCACCTTTCCCTCGACCCTCTCGGGCGTCACCGGCGCCGCCGTTGGGTTCCTCTACGCGTTCAGCACCATCGAATTCCCCGCCGACGGCCTCACGTCCCTGTTCATCGTCGTCGGCGCCATCGTCGGCATCGCGACGCTCATCGGCGACCGGCAGGAACAGCGCACGCTGCAGATGACGAAGCTGCTCGCGACGAAGGCGGCGCCGCCTACGAAAGAGAACCTGTCCGAAGCCGTTCGCGAGCTCTCGCGCATCCCCGACGTCAGCTTCTTCGTGAACCTCGCGTTCTGGGTCGTCGGCGCGTCGGCGATCGGCATCGTCTATTCGCAGGTGTCGACTGCGGGCTGGGACGTGGCCGCGCGCCTCGCGTTCATCGGCATCGCGCTCGGGCCGCTGATCGCCACGCTCGGGTACGTCGCCGTCGTGAAGCGCTCGCGCGAGGCCATCGCCCGCGTGGCAGCCGCTGGCCTCGCTGCGAAAGACGTGATCGCCGCCGTGCCCGCAGGGCGCATGCAGCTGCAGCGGCGGCTGGTCATCTACGCGGCGGTCGCGGTCGGCACGCCGCTGCTGCTCATCTGCGACATCGCGATTCAGCGCACGGAAAGGACGTTTGCCCGCGTGCTGGCCGAACAGACCGTCGCGGCGCAAAAGGTCGCTCTGGCCAGCGAGCTCGATGTCGGGCTGCTGTCGCTGTTCGCGGTGGCCGCGGTGGTGATCGTGCTGGTGGTCATCGGCGGGTACAGCTCGGGGTCGGCGCTCAGCGACCCGATGCGGCTGCTGGCCGCGAAGACGAACGCGATGACGCGGGGCAAGCTGGGCGGCACGGGCATCGTCGCCGGCGAAGACGAGATCTGGGCGGTGGCGGCCGGCTTCACCACGCTCGAGACGCAGCTGGTCTTGATCGTGAAGCAGCTTCAAGGCGCGGGGCAGAAGATCCAGCGCACGACCGACGAGCTCGGCTCTTCGCGCAGCAAGCACGAGCGCGGCGCCAGCGAGCAGACCTCGGCCCTCGCCCAGACGTCGGCCACCACCGAAGAGCTCGCCCGAAGCGCAAAGCAGATCGCGCTCAACGCCACGCAGGTCAAAGACCTCGCCAGCCAGACGCTGCACGCCGCACGCCTCGGGAAGAACAACGCCGATCAGTTCTACACGTCGATCTTAAAGGTCCGCGAAGGCAACCAGGCGATCGCCGACTCGGTCGTGAAGCTCAACAAGCGCGTGCAGCAGGTCGGCCGCATCGTCGAGTTCATCGACGGCATCGCCGACAAGTCCGACCTGCTCGCGCTGAACGCCGAGCTCGAAGGCAACAAGGCGGGCGAGGTCGGGCGCGGCTTCTCGCTGGTCGCGGCCGAGATGCGGCGCCTGTCGGAAAGCGTGATGAGCAGCACCCGCGAGATCATCGGCCTCATCCACGAAGTGCGCGACGCGACCAACGCGGCAGTGATGGCGACCGAAGCGGGCGTGAAGGCGTCCGACACCGGCAGCGCGCTGGCGCGGAAGGTCAGCGAAGGCCTTTCCGACATTCTCGACTTCGCGACCAGCACGGCCGACGCAGTGGAACGCATCACGCTCGCCACCCACCAGCAGCAGGTGGGCACCGATCAGCTCGCGCAGGCGATGGGCGACATCCTGCGGTCGACCCGCGATGGCGACGGCGCGTCGAAGAAGATGGCGGCCGCGAACAGCGATCTGCAGGCGCTGGCCACCGAGCTCAAGTCCACCGTCGATCGCTTCGAGGTCGGCTGATGCAAATCGAGCTTTGGCTGCGCGATCGCGTTCGCTGGCTACAGAACCCGGGCACTTTCGGCAACCTCGCCATCGCGGCGGTGGCCACCTGGTACGCGTCGATGACGCTCGAGCTGTCGCCAGGCGATCGCACGCTGCTGTTGACGATGATCGCGGTCGGCGTCGGGGGCGCAGTGGCCGTGGCCGAGCTGGTGTCGCTGCGTTGGCTGACGACGTCTCGGGGCCTCGCGTCGGGCGCTTTGCCTTCCAGCAACGAGAACCTGCTCAAGGCGATCGCCGAGGTTCACGCTTTCCCCGATCGCATCGCCGCGTTCAGCGCCATCGCGTGGGTCGTCGCGGTCGGGATCATCGCCGCCGCATTCTGGACCATCGGCGAGCCCTCGATGAGCCCGGTGATTCGCTTCTTCGCGCTGGGCGTTCTGTTCGGCCCGCTGAGTGGCGCGCTCGTCAATCTGCTCGCGATGCGCCGGGCG
>JAYUXE010001072.1:0-3128 GCA_043753165.1 Archangiaceae bacterium
CCGCAGCCCGTCGCAGGCGGCATCGGATCCGTTCCACCGTCGGGAACACCCGCATCGGTCACGCCCGCATCGTGGGCTCCCGGGCCGGCATCGGGCGCACCGGCGTCTTTCGCCGTCGCGCTCGCGGTGAAGACGACGGGAGCCAGCGCCGGAAAATCCGTCGCGACGGCGGTGAGCGCTTGAGGCCCGGGCGCGCCCAGCGTCCAGGCGCCCACGAGGCCGATGCCGAGATTGGTGGTCCGCACGTCGCCATCGGTGACGGCCCCGGGCGCCGGCGTGAAGACGATGCGCTGATTCCGATACGCCGACCCGAACACATCCTTCAGCGACACCGATGGGGAGAGCTCGACCGCCTGCCCCTCGACCGCCGTCTGCCCCGAGCCCGCGATCGCCGCGAGCGTGGGCGGCAGCTTCCGGAACCACAGCAGCCCGGGGTTGCCGTCATCGTTCGCCCAGAAACACCACCGCTCACCCGGCGCCCCTCCGTCGGCGGCGTACTGCGGCGTGATCGCGAACCCTTCGAGGTTCGACGTCGACGGCGAATCGACCTCGACCTGCCGTTGAAGCGTCAGCCCTGCAGCGAGCGTCGCGATCTCGAGGGTGTTGCCGCCCGTGTTGTGCGAGATGAAGAGCCGCCCGCTGCTGCGATCGAACGCGAGCGCCGAGCTCTCGCTGCGCGACGTCTGCAGCGTCGCGATCAGCGTCCGACCCGTGCTGCTCGCCTGGTCGAGATCCACCGCGTAGACCTGCCCGCCATTCTGGTGCGCGATCAGAAACAGGCCTCCCGAACCGAAGGCGCTGGCCGGCCAGCCGGCATCGGTCAGCGAATCATCCGGCACGAACGTGAGCCCTTCGGGTCCCGCGTTGCCGTTCTGCGGGGGAATGACGCCCGCGAGCGCCCACGTCCGCAGCAGCGTTGCGGTGCCGGCCCCATCGAAAGAATATTTTCGAACCGCGGCGGCCGTCTCGTCGAGCACGAACACCGACGCCTCATCGAGCTTCCCCTGCGTGAGGCCCTCGTAGTCCGAGTTGATCGCGGGGTAGCTCGCCGCGATCTTGAAACCACCGTCGGCCGCTTCATTCAGCGCCCACACGCCACCCGGCGCCCGCGCGACCCACAGCGTGCGCGTCAGCGGATTCCAGAAGAGATCCGACACCTGCTGCTGGAAGCTCAATGCCAATGGGGTGAGGTCCACCGCCTGCGACGGGATCTCGCCCGGCCAAGGAACCGCCGACGCCACCCCCGCCACCAGCACCAACGCCGCCCACCCCAACCGCTTCATTCGTCACCTTCGTACAGCCCGTGCTTCTTCAGCAGCTCGCGCCAGTGCTTGCGGTCGACCTCGGCCTCGCGCGCTGCCGCCGAGACGTTGCCGTCGTTTCGATCGTGCAGGTCGCGCACGTAGCGCCGTTCGAACGCGTCGATGATCTGATCCTTTGCTTCCTTGAACGGCAGGTCGGTGCGCACGTCCGACGAATCGGGCGAGACCGAGACCGAGATCTTCAGCTCGGAGAACGTCTGCGCGCGCGGCGCCATCGCGATGCCGCGCTCGATCACATTCCGCAGCTCGCGCACGTTGCCGGGCCACGCATGCGTGCGAAGCGAATCCAGGTTCGGCCCCGAGACGTCCGCGTTCTCGAAGCCGCGCAGCCGCAACAGCTCGGCGACGATGGGCGGAATGTCTTCGCGGCGCTGGCGCAGCGGCGGCAGCTCGACGTTGAGCACCGACAGCCGGAAGTAGAGGTCGGGCCGAAACGCGCCTTCGGCCACGCGGGTCGACAGATCGACGCGAGACGCAGCGACGAGCCGGACGTCGATCTTCTTCTCGTCGTCGGCGCCCACCGGCTTCACTTTGCGTTCTTCGATGACGCGCAGCAGCCGCGCCTGCACCGCGGGCGACACGGATGCGAGCTCGTCGAGGAACAGGGTGCCGCCGTTCGCACGGGTGAAGGCACCAGCGCGGGAGGACGAAGCCCCCGTGAAGGCGCCGCGGACGTGGCCGAAGAGCTCGCTCTCGAGAAGGCTTTCGGGCAGGGCGCCGCAGTCGATCGCGACGAACGGCTTTCCGCGCCGCGCGCTGGCCTCGTGAATCGCGCGCGCGACGAGCTCTTTCCCCGTGCCCGTCTCACCCTGCACCAGCACCGTGACCTCGGACGCCGCGGCGAGCTCGAGCACGGCGAACACCTCACGCATCGCGAAGCTCTCGGCCACCAGCTCGCCGAACCGCCGCGCCTGGCTCGGAGCAATCTCCAGGTCTCGCTGCTGGGGCTGAATGCGCAGGTACGAGCCGCCGACCTTCAGCGTCGAGCCTGGCGGCAGCTCGACCTCGGTGACCCGCGAGCCTTCGAACCAGGTGCCGTTGGTGCTGCCTTCGTCACGCACCACGAACGCGGTGCCCGCCGGCTTCACGGTGAGATGCAGCGCGCTGACCGTATCGTCGGTCAACTTCAGGTCGGCCTTCGCGCCAGAGCCCACCGTGCGTTCGACGTCGAGCAGCACGGCGCGCCCCATCTCGGGCCCTTCGATCACCACCAGCTGGCAGCGGGTCACTGCGGCCAGCGCAGTGCTTCGGGTGCTGACGCGCGTCTGGGCCATCGGGGACGGCTATCCTACCGGACGATGTCATTGCCGCGGGCCTTCGGGCCGTACCAGCTGATCGAGAAACTGGGCCAGGGCGGCATGGCCGAGGTCTTCAAGGCGACGTCATTCGGTGCCAGCGGTTTCGAGAAGACCGTGGTGGTGAAGCGCCTGCTGCCCGAGCTTCGCGGCGATGCGCAGCACGAACGCATGTTCATCGAAGAGGCGCGGCTGCACGCGCGGCTGAGCCACCAGAACCTCGTCCAGGTCCACGAGCTCGGCGTCGCCGATGGTTGCTACTTCGTGCGGCTCGATTGGGTCGATGGGGCGGACCTCGCGTCGCTGACCCGCGGCGGTCCAATGCCCGAGCCGCTGGCGTTGTGGGTGGCCGACCAGCTGCTGCTCGCGCTCGACTTCGTCCACCGCGCGACGGACGAAGCGCGGCGGCCACTGGGGCTCGTTCATCGCGACGTGAGTCCGCACAACGTGCTGCTGTCGGTCGAAGGCGAGGTGCGGCTGGCCGACTTCGGCATCGCGAAGGCGACGCTGC
>JAYUXE010001073.1:0-3128 GCA_043753165.1 Archangiaceae bacterium
CCCGCGTAGACTTCGGGCTCGGCGTAGACGGGGTCGGCGAGCGCCGCGTCGAGCGTGGTGAATTCGAAGCCGTCTTTCTTCAGCGCGGCCAGCAGCGCGTCGAGCCAGTCGGCCGCCAGCGCGTTCGCATGCAACAGCAACACGTGCGCGATGTCGCGGCGCCACTTTGACTGGCCGAGGCTCCGGTAGCGTTGCGCCGCAAGCCGCACGTGCATCACGTAGTCGCGCCCGATGTTCGCGGCTCGCGCTTTGTCTTCCTTCTTCAACGCGTCGACGTAGAGCCCCGCCAACAGCCAGTCGGACGTGTCGATGCTCACCTGCGCGTTGCGGTAGCCGTTCTTCTTCAGCACCGCCGCCGCCGCGTCTCGCGTCTCGGGGTCTTTTCCTTCCTGCAGAAACGGGAAGCGGTAGTACTTCGGCGTCGCCTTCAGCTGCGCGTCGCACGCCAGCAGGTCATTCGTCCACGCATCCAGCGTCAGCGCGTTCAGCGACTTGTGTTCCGTGGAGTGATTGCCCAGCGTCGCGTCCTTCCACTGCGCGAGCAGCTCTTTCGGTTCGCGTCCGCAGACGACGAAGCCGATTGGCGCAGCGGCGTGCTTCTTCAACGCAGCGAGGATTCGCGCGGTCGCGGCGGCCTTCGTGTCGTTCGGGCCGACGTCGCCTGCGAACGGCAGGTCATCCAACGTGACGGCCACCGGAGTCGCCACCAGCAGAATCGAGAGCAAGGCACCCATGGACGCGCGACATAACAGGGCCGCGATGACGCGACGGATGCTGCGAGCGGCGATGTTCCTCGTCGACTGACAGGTGAACGAGGCGCCGCACCATAGGACGTCGACCTGCAGGTCGAAGGACGAGAAGCCCTGACGCCGCTGCCCGCGGGCGGTTGATCGACCCACTGCCGTCCCACGCCGAGCACGACTCACTCATGCGCGCGCGGGTTGGGGTTCAACGTTCCGTCTTCACGCGCCGGGCGCACCTGGGTGGGGCGCAACACCATCACCCGCTGAAAGTCGTGGCCCCGCACCGAGCCGTCCGCGCCCGTGTTCAGCGTGCTGCGGTACATCTCGCGGCCTGCAGCACTGCCCGAGCCGGCGCGGGGAATCTGCAACCGCCCGGTTTGCGTCTGGGTGGCGGGGCCCGTCGCCCTATCGGTGTGCGACCAGCCACCGCGTGGATTTTGGTAGACGAGCCGATCGCCCGCGCGCACCTCTGCGGGCGGCACCTGTCGGAAGTAGTCGCGGACGTGCTCGGGGTCCGGAGGCAGGGTGCCGTCAGCGCGCGGGACGAAGGGTGTCGCGAGGCTGGCGGGACGCAGGGAGTCGTGGATGCGGTCCACCGGCTGGCCGCCGCGCGTCACAGGATGACGAAGCGGAATCTCATGGGTCGGCACTGCAACGCCCGCCTGGTAGGCCATGTTGTAGTTGAAGACATTGCATCGGGTGCTGTTGAGGTCGCCGCCGTTGCCGCCGGCCCTCGCCGGCCACGCCGCGCGGTACGGTTGGCCGCGCTCGTACGTGCGCAGGTCGGCCGACACGCCCGCCGGCGTTCAGACGCTGGCGCGGTAGCGGTCGACGGCGGTGTTCCCGCGCATCGCCGCCTGTGAGGCGCGTTCGAAGGTATCGGCGTCCGGATCCGTCGCGGAGGCGGCGGTGGCGCAACGGGCACCTGGGCGGTGGGCCGCGGCTGGAGCGGGCGGGGCTGCTGAACAGAACACTGGAACGAGGGGATTCGAGGCGACATGCCAGCCGACAAACACACGCCCCGCGCCAACGTCAGGCCCAACGACTTCGCGGACATGCGGCGCCGGGCGTGGCCAGCCCGATAACGCGTGGTCTGGTCGTCCACACCGGAGCGCCACCCGTCTCACGCCCCCCCCGAACGTCGACCAGCCCGTAAGCGCGCTGGAGCGGCGCACGCCTCGCTACCCCGAAACGTCGGCAAGTGCCGAGCTCGGAGCGGAACGAGCGCCCGGTGCGCTACCCCGAAACGTCGGCCAGTGCCGAGGTCGGAACCGAACGGTCGCCCGGTGCGCTACCCCGAAACGTCGGCCAGCCCCGAGCTCGACTCGGAGCGGTCGCCCGGTGCGCTACCCCGAAACGTCGGCCAGTGCCGAGCTCGACTCGGAGCGGTCGCTCGGTGCGCTGCCCCGAAACGTCGGCAAGTGCCGAGCTCGACTCGGAGCGGCCGCTCGGTGCACTACCCCGAAATGTCGGCCAGCTCCGAGCTCGACTCGGAGCGGCCGCTCGCTGCACTACCCCGAAATGTCGGCCAGCCCCGAGCTCGGAACGGGACGCCCGGTGCGCGACCCCGAAACGTCGGCCAGTGCCGAGCTCGACTCGGGGCGGTCGCTCGGTGCGCCACCCGAAACGTCGGCCAGCGCCGAGGTCGGAACGGAGCGGTCGTGTGTAGAGCGACAGTAAAACTGACCCCTCAGCGCCTCAACCAAGAGGCAACAATGAGAGAAACAGTCGGAAGAGTGGCACTCCGCTTTGCGGAGGTGCCGATGGTCGAACAGGAGCTGGTCGCCGGATGCGTGTCCTGCGCGAAGAAGGACAGGGGAGCGAAGACAATTGCGCACGAAGTCGGCATGGCGCGGAACACCGTGTGTCGCGACTGCGTGGCGGCGACCGCACTGAAGTGCAGTTTCGTCGAGGGGTCAGTTTTGGTGTCGCGCTACAACTGACGCGAACGGGCAGTAGCTCTGTCGGCGTGCACACTGCAAAACCTCCGCGCTTGCCGACGCCCGGGACACCGCAGCGAGCGACCGTTCCGCTCCGAGCTCGGCACTGCCGACGTTTCGGGGGTTGCGCACCTGGCGGACCGATCCGCGTTCGGTGCTGGCCGACGTTTAGGGGTAGCGCACCCAGCGACCGTCGCGTTCCGAGCTCGGGGCTGGCCGACGTTTTGGGGTAGCGCACCTGGCGGACCGCTCCGCGTTCGGTGCTGGCGAGGTTTCGGGGCAGCACACTGAGCGGCCGTTCCAGCGCGCGGGGGCTGGCCGACGTTTCGGGGTAGCGCGCCGGGCGGCCGTCCCAGCGCGCGGGGGCTGGCCGACGTTTCGGGGTTGCGCACCGCGCGCCCGTTCCGAGCTCGGCACTGGCCGACGTTTCGGGGTAGCGCGCCGA
>JAYUXE010001074.1:0-3127 GCA_043753165.1 Archangiaceae bacterium
CTGATGAAGGGCGACACGATTGAAGTGACGGGCACGTACCGATCGGTCGACGACTGGGCAAAGGTCGCAGCGGTGAAGCGCCACTTTCCCCAGGCGAAGGTGCCGCCGCCATCAAAGGCCATCGTCGTTAAGGTGGTGCGCGATGCGAACGGTCTGCTGCGCGACGCCGGCCTCAAGGCGCGCGTCATCCCCATCGGCAGGGGCTTCGTGTTCGGCAAGAGCGACCCTGCCGAGCTCGCCAGAGCGGCCGAAGTGCTGCTTCCACAAATGCAATTGCTTCGAGACACGACCGCCGCGGCGGAGTGAGGTGTACGCATGCTGAAAGTCCAGGAGCTCGACCGGTTGTGCAGCTCGCTCAAGCCGTCTGAGTTTCGCAAGCAGCTGGGGCCGTTCGTGTTGATTCAGCGCCCGCCGAAGAATGCGCGGCGCCATTCGGAACCTGAAGAAGTGACCAACCCGTGGAGCCCCGACGTCACGACGGTGTCGCGTCCCGGAGCCGTCGCCGACGGCACGCTGGGCCTGCTCTTCCAGTTCGATTCTCTCGTCGTCGCGACGCTGCCACCGCTGCAGGGCGTCGACGAGCTCTCGGTGGGCCGCCTGCCCGACTGCGACCTCGTCATCGATGACGCCTCGGTGTCGAAGCGCCACGCGCACCTGCGGTGGGACGCCGAGAAACGCCGCGCCACGATTCAAGACATGGGCTCACGCAACGGCAGCTACCTGAACGCCGAGCCCATGCCCGACGGCGAGAACATGCTGAAAGACGGCGACATCGTCAGCTTCGGCGAAGTGCAGTTCTGGTACCTGCTGACCGAGACGCTGCATGCGAAGTTACTCACCCGTCACGCGAAGCTCCCGCGAGGGGTTTGACCCACTGGCGCATGCCCGGCTCTTCGCGTTAGACGCGCGCCTCAAGTGTTCCGCTACCGCGAAGATTCGATCTACGTCGCCCTGTTCCTCTGCAGCTTCTGCACGGACATTCTCGTCTACCTGACCGTCGGCGCGTGGTGGCTGCTGGTGCCGTACGCGCTGCTCAGCCTGATTCCGAAGGCCAGCGCCTGCGCGTTCAACCACCACCACCAGCACGTCAGCACCTTCACGCACTGGCTGCCGAACCGCGCGATGGAGCTCGTCTACGCGCTGCTCACCGGCGTGTGGAGCCAGGCCTGGGTGCTGCACCATTCGCTCGGCCATCACGTGAACTACCTCGACCAGACGAAAGACGAATCGCGCTGGGCGAAGAAGGACGGCGTCACCCCGATGGGCGAGTACGAATATTCGTTCATGACGACCTTCACCGCGTACACGCGCGCGTTCGAGAACAGCGCCCGTTTCCCGCGGCAGCGCCGGCTGTTCGTCGGCATGGGCGCGCTCACGCTGGCGATCACCGTCGGCCTCGTCTGGGCCCGCCCGCTGGCCGGCGCGATTCTCTTCGTCGCGGTGCCCGCCGTCGCGCTGTTCCTCACTGCGCTCGCGACGTGGACGCACCACTCGGGCCGCAGCACCGCGAGTCACTTCGTCGCGTGCAACAACATCCTTCAGCCTTTCTACAACCGCTTCACCGGCAACCTCGGGTACCACACGGCGCACCACTTCAAGCCGGGCGTGCACTGGTCGAAGCTGCCTGCGCTGCACGAAGAGATCGCCGTTCAGATTCCCGCCGACGCCTACCTCGAGCCCGGTTACCCGTGGAAGTGGCTCGGCGAATCGCCCCGCTCGCCCGTGCTCGAACGCAGCGAAGCCTGAGCGCGCCTGGCAGCGGCCGTCGGTGGCGTTCACGAACGATTCGTCTCACCCCAAAAGCAGGAAAGCGGGCGACGCATCGCAGGGTCCTCGCGCAGGAGGGTGGCGCGAATGGGCAGCGGCTCCTATTCATGGCGCCATGTCCTCTTCCTCAACTCTCTTGTCCCCCGCGCAGATTGGCAGCTGGCCCCTGAAGAACCGCGTCGTGATGGCACCGATGACGCGCAGCCGCGCCAGTGAGGGCAGCGTGCCGAACGCGTTGAATGCCGAGTACTACGGCCAACGCGCCGAAGCCGGGCTCATCATCACCGAGGGCACTTCGCCTTCGCCCAACGGCGTCGGCTACGCGCGCATCCCCGGCATCTGGTCGGCCGCGCAGGTCGAAGGGTGGAAGCCGGTGACGGCGGCGGTGCATGCGAAGGGCAGCCACATTCTCGTGCAGTTGATGCACACCGGCCGAGTCGGACACACCGCGAACCTGCCGAAAGGCGCCGAGGTGCTCGCCCCCAGCCCGGTGCAGACGGAAGGTCAGCAGTACACGGACAGCCAGGGCATGCAGCCGTTCACCGTGCCGCGCGAGATGACGCCGAAGGACATCGCGACGGCGATCGAAGAGTTCGTGACCGCCTCGAAGAATGCGATCGCGGCTGGCTTCGACGGTGTCGAGCTTCACGGCGCGAACGGCTACCTGCTCGAACAGTTCATCAGCCCGCAGACCAACCAGCGCACCGACGCGTACGGCGGCTCGATTCCGAAGCGGCTCAAGTTCGTGCTCGAGGTGACGAACGCCGTCGCCGCGGCGATCGGGAAGGACAAGGTCGGCATCCGCCTCTCGCCGTACGGGCAGAACGCCGGAATGAAGCCGTACCCCGAGATCGAAGAGACGTATGGCTTGCTGGTGAAGGAACTCGCCGCGACCGGCATTCAGTACCTGCACCTGGTGGATCATGCGTCGATGGGCGCTCCGCCGGTTCCCGAGGCGTTGAAGGCGTCGATTCATGCAGCGTGGCCGCGCACGTTCATCGCGAGTGGTGGCTTCGACCGCCCGAAGGCAGAGGCTGCGCTCGAGGCGAAGAAGGGCGATCTGATCGCGTTCGGCCGGCCCTTCATCGCAAACCCCGACTTCGTCACGCGCATCGACAAGGGAATCGCGCTCGCGAACCCAGACTTCGCGACGTTCTACACGCCGGGTCCGAAGGGCTACACCGACTACCCCGCCGCTTCCTGAAGGTCAGGGCCGGGGTCGACGTCAGCGAAGTTCCCTGACGCGCACGACGTCCGCGCACCGGGATGCTGCCGGCGAGGAAGACGTACAGCACCGCGAGGGTCAGACACGAGGCGCGAAAGCCAGGGAGCATGGGGCGGAGCTGGGCCGATAATTCCC
>JAYUXE010001075.1:0-15798 GCA_043753165.1 Archangiaceae bacterium
GGCGAGAGCACGTACGCGCGGTGGACGAACCTCGGCGTCAGCGACCTGCCGACCGCGACGTACAACGTGAAGATCGTCGCCGCCGAACCGAAGCTGTTCGAGATCCACAAGCTCAAGGTCGTGCAGGGCCGCCCGCTGCGGCAGCTTGACCAGCAGTACCAGCGCAAGGTCGTGGTGCTCGGTTCCGAGATCGCCGCGAAGTCCTTCGAAGGCAGCCCCGTCGGCAAGCGCGTGCGCCTCGGCTACGCGTACTTCGAGATCGTCGGCGTGCTCGCGGCGAAGAAGTCAGGCGGCGACCTGCCGCTGGATCCCGAGCTCTACAACCGTTCTGTCATCGTCCCATTCGACACCGCCCTTCAAGAGATCGCCGTCGCCGACGCGTACAAAGAGCTCGACGTGGTTTCGTTTCGGGTCGAGAGCCTCAGCCAGACCCTGGTGGCGAAGCGCGCGATTGGGCCGGTGCTGAAGGCGCTGCATGGGGGGATCTCGGACTTCGAGATCATCGCTCCGGAAGAGATCCTCGAGAAGAAACGCGCGACCCAGGGCATCCTGAACGTGGTGCTGATCTCGATCGCCGCGATCTCGCTGATCGTCGGCGGCATCGGCGTGATGAACATCATGCTGGCCAACATCATGGAAAGGATCAGCGAGATTGGGCTTCGCCGCGCGATCGGCGCGAGCCGCAAAGAGATCCGCAACCAGTTCCTGATCGAGTCGGTGATCATCTGCTTCGTCGGCGGTGGCATCGGCGTCGTGCTCGGCTTCATCGTCTCGTTCGTCGTCGGCTGGGGCTTCGACCTGCAGGTCGCCTTCGCCTGGGAGGCGATGGTCGTGTCCTTCGGGCTTTCCGTCGCCGTCGGAGTCGTCTTCGGCAGCTGGCCCGCGATTCGCGCGTCGCAGGTCAACCCGGTGGAGGCGCTGCAACATGGGTAAGTGGTCGCTGGTCTTGCTGCTGGTCTTGCTGCTGGTCGCCTGCGGGAAGACCGAGAAGGTCGACCCGAACGCGATCACCGTCGAAGTGACGAAGGGCGATCTCGTCTTCGCCACCAGCTTCTACGGTGAGATCGAGGCCAAAGAGAGCCACCCGATCTTCGTGCCCGAGTTCCGCAACACCTGGCAGATCACGGTGCAGAACGTGGTCGCCGACGGCACGCGCGTGAAGAAGGGCGAAGCGGTGCTCTGGTTCTCGAAGGGCACGTTCGAAGAAGACCTGCGCGAGAAGGTGTCCGAGCTCGCCGTCGCCGAAGCGAACATGCGCAAGGTCACCGAACAGCTGAACGACGAGCGCGTCACCCGGACGCTGGCGATTCAGCGCGCGACGATGGGCGTCGAGCTCTCGAAGCTGGGGGTCGTCGAAGGGGTGAATTTGATCTCGAAGCTGGATCTCGAGAAGGCCCGCATCGATCTCGCCCGGGCCGAGCTGCAGCTCGAGCTCGAGAAAAAGGCGCTGGCCTCGTACGAGAAGAAGCGCACGGCGCAGGTCGAGGTCGAACGGCTCAAGGTGCTGTCGGTCTCGGACAAGCTGAAAGAGATCCGGAGCCAGCTCGAGCTGATGGAAGTGAAGGCCCCCGCCGATGGCGTGCTGTACGCGCCGTACACGCGGCTCAACTGGGTGATGGCAAAGGTGGCTCCGGGCAAGGTGGTGCGGCCGGGCGACAAGATCCTCGAGATCCCCGAGCTCGATGCGTTCAAGGCCGTTGTCTACGTGCGGCAGCGGGACGCGACCCTGGTGCGCATCGGCGACGAGGCCAACGTGGTCGCGACGATGTTTCCCGACGTGGGCTTCAAGGGGAAGATCGTCAGCAAGGACGACTTCGCCACGACGCGAAACGAACGCACCGGCTCGTCGGGCCCGCAAGGAACGCTGAAGGAAATGCGCGTGGTGCTCGACCTCGAGAAGACGGAAGAAGCGCTGCGGCCGGGCGGCACGCTGCGCGCCGATGTGTCGACGGTGCTGGCGAAAGGCGTGGTCATCGCCCCGCTCGCCGCGCTCAAAGAGATCCCCGGAGGACACTCGGCGACGTTGAAGTCCGGCAAGGTCGTCACCGTGAAGGTCGGCCAGACGTCGCCCACCCACGCCGAGATCCTCGAGGGCTTGTCTGCTGGCGATCTGCTGGTGCTCTCGGAAGGGAAGTAGCGCCCCACGTGGGCGAGTCTGGTAGGAACCGCCGCATGAACAAGACCCTGGCTTGTCTGGTTGTGGCCGCCGTTGCCCTGCCCGCGTGGGCGGACGAAGGCATGTGGACCTTCAACAACTTCCCGGCCGACAAGGTGAAGTCGAAGTACGGCTGGTCGCCGACGCAGGAATGGCTGGATCACGTTCGCTTGAGCTCGGTGCGCATCGCCGGCGGTTGCTCGGCCAGCGTCGTCTCGGCAGACGGCCTCGTGATGACCAACCACCACTGCGCCCACTCGTGCATCGCGCAGCTGTCGACGCCGAAGAAGGACTTCGTCAAGGCCGGCTTCTACGCGAAGGACGGCAAAGACGAGGTGAAGTGCCCCGAGATCGAGCTCAACCAGTTGGTGGAGATCACGGACGTCACCAAGGCGGTTCAGGACGCGACGAAGGGCGTCGACGAAGCCAAGTTCAACGACATCCAGCGCGCGAAGATCGCCGAAATCGAAAAGGCGTGCGCCACCAGCGACGAGCTGCGCTGCGACGTCGTCACGCTGTACCGCGGCGGCAAGTTCGACCTCTACAAGTACCGTCGCTTTCAGGACGTGCGGCTCGTGTTTGCCCCCGAGTTCGAGATCGCGTTCTTCGGTGGCGACCCCGACAACTTCATGTTCCCCCGCTACGACCTCGACGTTTCCTTTCTGCGCATCTACGGCGCGGACGGCAAGCCGGCGAAGCAGGAGCACTACCTGAAGTGGTCGAAAGACGGCTCGAAGGAAGGCGATCTCACCTTCGTTTCCGGCAACCCCGGAGGCACCAGCCGCCTGCTCACCGCCGCTCAGCTCGAAGCCACGCGCGACGTGGCACTGCCGACCACCCTCATTCGACTGGCCGAAATGCGCGGCATGCTGAACGAGTACGCCAACCGCGGCGTCGAGCAGAAGCGTCACAGCGAAGCGATGTTGTTCGGCGTCGAGAACTCGCTAAAGGCGCTGAAAGGCGAACACAGCGCGTTGGCCGACCGGAAGTTCTACGCCTCGAAGATCGCGGCGGAAGCGGCGTTCAAGTCGAAGGTGAACGGCGACGCGAACCTGAAGAAGACCTACGCAGGCGTTTGGGACGCAATCCAGGCGACCACGGACAAGTCGCGCGACTACCGCAAGGCGTATTCGGCGCTCGAAAACGGCATGCGGTCCGAGCTGTTCCGCACGGCGCGCACCCTCGTTCGCGCGGCCGACGAAATGTCGAAGCCGAACGGCGATCGCCTCAAGGAATTCGCTGACTCGCGCATCCCGCAGATGAAGCAGAAGTTGTTCAGCAAGGCGCCCATCTATGACGAGTTCGAGGTCGCGCTGATCACCTTCTCGCTCATCAAGATCCGGGAAGATTTGGGCGCGGATCACCCCGTCGTGAAGCAGGTCTTCGGCCAGCGCAGCCCCGAAGAGATCGCGAAGGACGCGGTGAAGAACACGAAGCTCAAGGACGTGAAGGTTCGCACCGACCTGTTCGCTGACGGCAAGGGCAAGGACAAGATCGACGCCTCGAAAGATCCGATGATCCTGCTCGCGAAGGCCTTTGATCCCTCGGCCCGCGTCGAGCGCAAGAAGTGGGAAGACGAGATCGACGGCCCGTCGCGCAAGCAGGGCGAGCAGCTGGCGAACGCGTACTTCGGCGTGTTCGGCAAGAGCACCTACCCCGACGCGACCTTTACCCTTCGCCTTTCGTATGGAGCCGTGAAGGGGTACCAGGACAGCGGCGTCGAAGTGAAGCCGCTGACCACCATCGCCGGGGCCTTCGACCGAGCCACCGGCCGCGCGCCGTTCGCGTTGCCGAAGTCCTGGCTCGACGCGAAGGGCAAGCTCGCGCTCGACACCCCGTTCAACATGGCGACCACCAACGACATCATCGGCGGCAACTCCGGCTCGCCCGTGGTGAACAAGGAAGGCGAAGTCGTTGGCCTGGTGTTCGACGGCAACATCCAGTCGCTGGGTGGAGAGTTCGGCTTCGACGAGTCTGTCAACCGCACGGTCGCGGTGCACAGCGCGGCGTTGATCGAGTCGCTCGACAAGGTCTACGGCGCCAAGCGGATCGTCGAAGAGCTTCGCCCGACGGGCGGCTCCAAGGCCGGCTCGCCGTAAGAGCCTGGCCCCGTGGGGCGCCCCCCCGACATCAACCGCGGGGGGGTGGGTTCAATTCACGCGGTGCGCGTACGCCGAAGTGATTTAGCTTCCGCCGCACGATGGACATCCAACGATTCTTCGCGAAGGCGCTGCCGGAGATGGTGTCGAAGCAGTTCGACACCTTCCTCGAGCAGGACGGGATCCTGTCGTTCGACATCACCGGCGTTGGACAGTGGACGTTCACATTCGGCATCGAAGAGCCCATTTCGCCGGGGTTGGCGGAAGACGCCGGCCTCAAGCTCACGTTCACGCAGGCAGCGTTCGAGAAGCTCGTCGACGGCACGCTGGACGTGCTCGCGGCGGTTCAGAAGCGCGAGGTCTCAGCGAAGGGCCGCGAGTTCATCTTGCTCGAAAACTTCGGCCGCATCCTCCGCCCGCCCCAGAAGCACGACCTCGGCTGGGACGCGAACACGATCGGTTAGGCGCTCTCTGCCCGACTCGGGTCGATGCGATCTCCCGAAACGTCGGCCCGCTCGGACCGCCCACCGGCCAAGCGGCCCACCGCGCTACCGACGAAACGTCGGCCAGCGCTCACCGCCCGCCGGGCGAGCAGCGCGTCGCGCGTTTCGAGACATCCGGCCAACAACTTGGCTGCCTGCAGCGACGAACCACGCGCTTTTCTGAACGCCAGTCGGGCCAACCTGGCCGACGTTTCGGGTAGCGAAGCGGGCCGCCTCGCCGGCGGCGTGGCCGGCCGACGTTTCGGGGAAATTCAGCCGAAGCGACTCGCAGGCGGGCGGTCGGAACCTCGCCGACGTCCGACTCGGGCGTGCGCCTACTCCCACTCGATCGTGGCGGGCGGCTTGGACGAGATGTCGTAGACGACGCGGTTGATCCCGCGGACCTCGTTGATGATCCGGCTGCTCATCTTGCTGAGCACGTCGTACGGAAGGCGTGCCCAGTCAGCGGTCATGCCGTCGACGCTGGTGACGGCGCGGATCGCACAGGTGTTCTCGTACGTGCGTTCATCGCCCATCACACCGACGCTGCGCACCGGAAGCAGCACCGCGAACGCCTGCCACAGCTGGTTGTAGAGCCCCGCCGCCTTGATTTCCTGCTGCACGATGACGTCGGCTTTTCGCACCACCTCGAGCCGTTCTTCCGTGATGTCGCTGATGACGCGAATTGCGAGGCCCGGGCCCGGGAAGGGCTGCCGGCCCACCATCTCGTCCGGAAGCCCGAGCTCGCGGCCCAGCACGCGGACCTCGTCCTTGAACAGCTCGCGCAGCGGCTCGACCAGCTTGAGCTTCATCTTCTCGGGCAGGCCGCCCACGTTGTGGTGGCTCTTGATCGTGGCCGACGGACCCTTGGTCGACACCGACTCGATCACGTCCGGGTACAGCGTGCCCTGCGCGAGGAACTTCGCGTCTTCGACCTTCAGCGCCGCTTCTTCGAACACCTTGATGAACTCGTACCCAATCGCCTTCCGCTTCGCCTCGGGGTCCGTGAGCCCCTTGAGCGCCGTTAGGAACCGTTCGCGCGCGTCGACGGTGATCAGCGGAATCTGAAACCGACCCTTGAACAGGGCCTCGACCTGCTCGCGTTCGTCCTGCCGCAAGAGACCGTTGTCCACGAAGATGCACTGCAAACGGCTGCCGATCGCGTTGTGGATCAGCACCGCGGCGACCGAGCTGTCGACGCCGCCCGAAAGGCCGCAGATCACCCTGCCCTCGCCGACCTGAGCGCGGATCCGCGCCTCTTCTTCTTTCGCGAACCCCTTCATCGTCCACGTGCCCGAGAAGCCGCACGTGGTGAAGAGAAACGACTGCAGCATCTCGCGGCCCTGCGCGGTGTGAACGACCTCGGGGTGGAACTGCAGCCCGAAGACGGGCTTGCTCTCGTGCGCCGCTGCGGCGAACGGCGCCGACGGCGTGCGCCCGATGGGGAAGAAGCCGGGCGGCAGCGCTTCGACGCGATCGCCGTGGCTCATCCACACCTTCAGCGCCTCGCCCGGCTTGAAGCTGGCGAACGGACCCACGCTCTTCGTCACTTCGACGTCGGCCGGGCCGTACTCGCGGTGCGCGCTCTTGTCGACACGGCCCCCGAGCATCTTCGCCATCAGCTGCAGGCCGTAGCAGATGCCCAACACCGGCACGCCGAGCTCGAACACCGCCGGGTCGCACCGCGGTGAACCTTCGGCTTCCACCGAGTGCGGGCTGCCCGAAAGAATGACGGCCTTCGCCGCGTACGCGCGAAGCTCCAGTGCAGACAGGTCGGGGCGGTGAATTTCGCAGTAGACGCCGAGCTCTCGAACTCGGCGCGCGATCAGCTGGGTGTACTGACTGCCGAAGTCGAGGATCAGTACCTTCTCTTGCGTCAAGGCCATGGTTGACACGAGGCCATAGCGCTACGACACTTTCGCGCCAATGATTAAGCGCTTGCTGGTGGCCGCGTCTGCATTTGCCCTGTGCACGACAGGCTGTGTCAAAGAGATCACCTCGGAAGAACGCCTCGAGCGCGAGACCCAGAAGTCCGAGCTGAAAGAATCGCTGGGCGCGAAAGATCTTCAGAAGATCAAGTGCGACGACACGAGCGCCAACCTCGCCAAGGCCCGCAACGAGAACAAGTCTGAAACCGAACGGGTCAACGACTACATCGAGCTGTACGAGTCGTTGAAGTCCCGCAGCGCGAAGTTCGACGAGGCGATGAACCGGAACCCCGACCTCGCCTACCAGGAAGGCAGCCAGGAGCTCATCTCGGCCAAGGAACAGTGCATTCAGCAGGTCGCAGACGTGCGCCTCGAGTTCGAACGCTACGTGCGCGAGCTCGTCGAAGTTCCGACCGTGCAGGAAATCAAAGGCGGCGCCACCGTCACCGTCGCGCGGCTCGACTTCGGAACCCTGAAGGACGCGATCGAGAAGCTGAATCCCGATGACCGCGAGTCCCTGCTCAACCGCATCAGCAACGCCGAAAAGAAGGTCGAAGTGAAGGCCGAGCCGCGCAAGAAGACGAAGTAGGCCTCGTCAGCTTCCGCGCTGGTGCAGCTTCGAGATCGTCTCGAACGATCGACGGTCGGAAGCGAGCAGCCCGTCGGTCCACCGCGATTTCGCCAGGCTCTTCCAGGCGACGACGGCAAGCACCGCGACCACCAGACCCACCACGATGTAGACGAGTAGAGCGCTCACGGGGTCTCGCTGAGCAAACCCAAAGCCACCCGCATCCCCGCGAATCATCTCGATCGGGGGTGTGGCGTTTCGCCACGAAACACCAAACGATCCGGGGCGCTTTAGCGGCCTTTCTTCCGGATGATGGTGACCCCCCCCGGGTTGCTGCTGCCGCCCAACCTGGCCAGCCGCGCCTTCAGTTCCTTCGCCTTCGGGCTCTCAGGCTTCACACGAATCGATTCGGCGACCAGCTTCTTCGCGCGTTCGATGTGGCTGCCCGTGTCCACGTACAGCGTCGCGAGGGCAATCTTCTCTTCGATGCTCGCCTCGTTCATGAAGAAGAGCCGTTCGAGCGCGCTCATCGCCTCGGTTTTCTCGCCGCGGTGCTCGTAAATCGGCCAAACCCGCGACAGCGCCGGAGCGAACGACGGGTCTGACTTGAGCGCATGCTGGTACTGCTCGGCCGCCGACTTGAGATCGCCCTGCACTTCCAGCGTCCGGCCGCGCACGTACAGCGCCCGCGCAAACTTCGGCCGAATCGCCAGCGCCTGGTCGACCTTCGCCTGCGCCGAATCCACCTTGCCCAGGTAGAGCTCGGTCTCGGCCAGCTGCGCGACGAGATCGGCATCGCGCGGGTTCGCCTCGACCATCGGCTGCAGTACGTCGGCCGCTTCCTGGTACCGCTTCAAGTTGTTGAGGACCCGCGCCTTCAGCTCGACGATCTCGGTCTGGTTCGCGGCTTCTTCCGGCACGAGATCCAGATCCTGCAGCGCGACGTCGGCGAACCCGTTCTGCATGAAGTACCGCGCGCGCAACACCCGCGCCGGCACCAGCGTCGGGTTCTCTTCCAACAGGCGATCCATCAGCTTTGCCGCCAGCACCTCATCGCCCGAGATCAGCAGAATCTCGGCCTCGACCACCTTTGCCTCGACGTTGTCGGGCTGCAGCGACTGCACGCGTTCCAGCGTCTTGTAGCCGGCCTCGGCGTCGCCGTTGTGCGCCTGCAACCGCGCCAGCTGCAGCATCTCGTCATCGGTCAACTGCTTGCCGTCGCGCAGCTCGAGCAGCGTGCTGATCGCTTCTTTCGTCTGGCCCATGCGGCGGTACAGCTCGGCGCGCTCGCGGCGAACGGCGGGGTCATTCTTCGCCCCCAGATCTTCGGCCTGCTTGATGGCGAGGACGGCCGCTCCGTCGTTGCCGGCGAGCTTCTGGGCGCGGGCGAGCAGCAGGAACACCGACGAGTCCTGCGGCGAGGCGTTGGCGGCCTGCTTGAACGCGACGATCGCGGTCTCGGCGTCGCCGTTGGCCAGCGCGGTGCGCCCGCGAATCGTCAGATCGTTGGCCGACTTCGCGCTCGCCTCGGCGGCCAGCACCTCAGGATCCTTGCAGCCCGACGCGCAGAACCCGACGAGGACGAGCGTCACGAGCAAGCGCATCTGGAAGCCAAGGTACAGGTGTTACCCTATGAAGTCGATGGACCCTTTCGTTCGCCGCCTCGTCGAGCGCCTTCATGATCCAGGCGCTCCGCTGTCTCGAAACCGGCACTTCCATGCCTTCGAAAATCCGCAAGGGAAGGCCGCGCTTCGCATCAGCAAACGACTCAAGGCGCTGCAGGCCGACATCGCGCGCTGTCACGCCGAAGGCAGCCGGCCCATCGCCCGCGCGAAGCATGACGGTGAGGGAAAAGTTCGAATGGAGCTCGAACTGAAACGCCTGCACGCGCGTCGGGTGACGCAGCTCGATCAGGCCGAGTTCGAGCTCTTGTGTGCGCTGCCGGGCGTCGCCGACGCCGTCATCCGCGAGGGCTGACCACGGTGTCGACCGCGTCAGGCACCGCCGGCTGCAGCGCCGCGCGCATCAGCGTCTTCAGCGCCAGCAGGAAGTCGTTGTCGACCAGCGCCACCGAACCCGGAGCGCCCCGCAGATACGGCGGAATCTGATCCACCTTCAGCAGATCCGGCCCGGCGTTGCACAGCAGCACCAGCGGGATGCGCAGCTGGAACCCGCAGAATCGCGCCAGTTTCAACGCCGCTTCACCGTCTTCGAGCACGAGCGCTCCGAGTGCGCCGTGGCTGAACGGGCGCCACAGGGGCCGCGCAGCTTCGGCGGTGGGCAGCAACACGAAGTCGACCTTCAACGCCTCGCTGAGCTCGATTCGGCCCAGGGTGCCGAAGCCACTGCGCAGCGAGCCCGGCTCGGTCGCGACGCCAACCAGCCCCGGCATTCCACGCAGCAGCGCCCTGCCCGCCTTCGGCCCGACGACGATCACTTTTGCCACCACGGCCGATCGCGCGACCCGCCCCCGCAGCAGCTTCGCGCGCAAGGCATGCACTTCGGCCGCAGCCAGCACGGGCTCGGCGCCGCGCACTTTGCCGTCCTGGGGTGAGATCACGATCCGATCGAGCAGCGCGTTGATCGCCGACAGCACCGCGAGATCCGGAGCGTCCACCGCGTCCAGCACTTCCTTCAGCGTGTGCGGGGTCTTGAGCAGCTCGAGCACCGCGGCCGTCACCGGATGCGGAGCGACGGGCGATTCCGCCGTTGCCGACAGCGACACGAGCGTCGAAAGCGGGGGCAACATCGGAAGCAGCCGTTCGCGTTCGTCCGACTGGTGCGCGCCTTCGAGCAGCGCGTCTTCCATCACCCGATCGATTTTCGTGCGCGTCGGCGCGGGGCCCGGGTTGAACGCGAAACTCCCTTCCTTCCAAGCCAGCAGCCGGAACAGCGCCTTCTCGCCTTCGACGTCGCCTTCGCGCGCGTTCACCGGGCGGCCGGAGCTCAGGGCAATCTCGCCGCGTTCCTGCCCGTTGACGATCACCAGCCGGCCCGTGCGCTTGTTGGCCGAGAGGATTTGCAGCAGGTCGGCCAGCGGAAGCTGTGACAGCCCGCCTTCGATTTCCCGCGCATCGCCCTTCAGCCCGCGCGCCGCCTCGACCCGCCGGCAGAGGTGGTCGATGCGCGACAGCACCTCGTCGAGGTTGTACGGCTTCTTGAGGAACCCTTCGCGCCACGTGCGCAGCCGTTCGAGATCGCCGCCGTGCGTGGTGAGCACGACCGGGATGTCGGCGGTGCGCGGGTTCGAGCCGAGAATCTGGGTGTAGTTCTTCGCTTCGATGAGGGTGCATTCCTCGTCGTAGAGAATCACGTCGGGGTGGCGCAGCACCGCGACCTCGAGCGCCTTGCTGCCATCGGCCGCGTACGTGACCTGGTAGCCCCGCTGCCGCAGCGCGCGCGTCAGCGGCCGAACGACGTTCAGCTCGGGATCCGCGATCAGCACTTTGCGGGACTGGGCCACTTACGCGCTCACCATGGCTGAAGGTCGTACTCGTGCTGCAGCTGGGAGACGAGGCCCTCGACGAGGGTGACGTCTGACGTATGAAAGCCCCACGTGACGCCTCGGCCGCGCCGCTGCAGCAGGCCGTATGCCGAGCCGTCGCCGAGCCACAGCAGGAACTCGTGCCGGCTCAAGCGGTCGTCGCCCTCGAGAAAGACGGGGGTCACCACGGGGTGATCGGCCAGGTCGGTGCGGCGGCCGAGGACGTAGACGGTCGCTCCGAGATCGGTCGGTGCTTCCTCGAGGCCCATCACGATCGGCAGATCGCTGCGCACCTCGGGGCTGCCGACGTACAGCAGGCCGCGCGTGCCGGGCTCTCGCGTCAGCTCGCGCGCGATCTCGGTCTGCAGCTCTTCGTAGAGCACATCGGCGACGCGGCCCCGGCGCGACGGCTCACCGGGCGCTTCGGGCAGGCGCGGAGAACGCGAGTTGCCGAGCAGCAGGTCGACCTCGTCCCAGAACGGCAGACCATCGAGCTTCAGCGCGACGTGCAGCGACTTTCGGCGCTCTTCCATGCGCTGGCGGCACCGCACCAGCAGCTCGTCGAAGTCGTCGCCGTCGCGCGGGAAGGTGGCCGCGCCTCCGGTGAGGCCGAAGGGAAGCCGGGCTTCCAGGGCTCTGCAGTCGGCGTCTTCACGCACGGTCGCCAGTGCGCGGCGCAGGAACATCAGCCCGCCGAAGTAATCGGTCTCGGGCAGCAGAATGTGGAATTCCTGATCGGTCGCGCGGGCGACCACGTCCGAGTCGCGAATGATCGTGCTGATCACGCGGAGCACGGCTTTCTGCGCGGCGCGGGCAGCGGTGGCGCCCAGGCGGCCGCGGATCTGCGGAAGGTTGTCGAGCGAGAAGGTCAGCAGCGAAAACGAACGGCCGTACCGCCGCGCTTTGTAGATTTCCTTCGTCGAGTAGTCGGTGAAGTACGACAACGTGTACGCGCTGGTCTCGCGATCGCGCAGACCTTGCCGCTGCAATGAGACGATGCGCGCCGCCGCCCGGATGCTCGCCGCTGCGAACTGCGCGAGCAGCTGTGACGGCTGCAGCACGTCGTCACCGAACACGCCGTTCAGCGGGTCGGCCAGCTGCAGCAGGCCCAGCACTTCCCCGCCTCCGATCAGCGGGACGAGCAGCGAAGTGCCGGCGCGCCAGGGCAACAGCTGCACCAGCGCCGGGTCGACGGTCTCGGGCAGGCCACGCCGTTCGATCAGGCCGCGGAACGCTCGAAGCCGAAGACCGGTGCGTTCGCCCGCGACCCACAACGCGCCGCTTTGCGCGCCGCAGAGGTCGGCGAACTCGGTGAGGATCTTCTCTTGAACTGCTTCGAGATCCGACAGCGACGCCAGCTGAAGACAGCGCTGCTCCAGCGGCGTGCGCTGCGTCACAGGGTCCCTTCGTAGACCTTCACCGCCGGGCCGCGCAGCCAGACCTGCGACAGATCTTTCGCCGCCCTAATCTGCAGAATTCCGCCGGGCAGCTGCACCGGCACCCACGCGTCCCACGGCGCGCGCCCCGCCAATGCGTGCGCGACCACCGAGGCGCAGGCAGCGGTTCCGCACGCGAGCGTCAGGCCCACGCCGCGTTCCCACACCGCCACCGTCAAGCCCCCTTCGGGCCGCGGCCGGCAAAACGAGACGTTGGTGCGTTGCTCGAACAACGGGTGAACTTCCAGCGCCGCCCCGAGCTGCGCGGCACGCTCGGGGGGCGTGTCGAGCAGCACGAGGTGCGGGTTGCCCATGCTCACCGCCGTGCCGCGCACCCCGCCAATGTCCTGCTCGATGAATGGGCCACCGTTGGGCAGCTGCTTCGCCTCGAGCCTGGCCGGCCCCATCGCCACCGTGATGCGCGCGACCTGCGTGCCTTCCCAGTCCAGCTGCGACTTAAGCGTGCCCGCGCCGGTGACGACGCTGAGCTCTTTAGGTACGGGTGAGGCCGACGACGACTCGGCCAGGTGCTTGACCACGCAGCGCAGCCCGTTGCCGCACATCTCGGCGATCGAGCCATCGGCGTTGTGGACCACCATTTTGCCCGCGAGGCCCGGCGCCGGCAGGATCACCAGCACCCCGTCGGCCCCGACCCCGCGGTTTCGATCGCACCACGCGCGCGACGTTTCGGCATCGATGTCGACGCCGCGCAGGCGACGGTCGACGACGATGAAGTCGTTGCCGAGCCCGTGGTACTTGAAGAAGCGTTCGTTCGTTTTGATGAGACGCCTTACATCGTCAAGCCGCCATCGACGTCGATGGTGCGGCCGTTGAAGTAGTCGCACTCGAGGATGAACTTCACCGCGAGCCAGATGTCTTCGGTGTTGCCGATGCGGCCGACCGGAATGTTCGCGACCAGCGTGTCGCGCGCCTTCTGGTTCATGCCCTGGGTCATCGGGGTCTCGATCATGCCCGGAGCGATCGCGCCGACGCGGATCCCATAGCTCGCGAACTCGCGCGCCCAGGTGACGGTGTTCGACGCCAGGGCCGCCTTGGCCGACACGTAGTTGCTCTGGCCGCGGTTGCCGTGGCGCGCCACCGACGACATGTTCACGATCACGCCGGGCTTCAGATCCTTCTCGACCATCTTGGCGACGGTCTCGCGCACCATCATCGTCGCGCCCGTGAGGTTGACCGCGATGACCTGGTTCCACTGATCCAGCGAGAGCTTCGTGATCGCGCCCGTGGTGCGGTCTTTCTTCACCAGCAGGCCGTCGCGAAGAATGCCGGCGTTGTTGATGAGGCCGTTGAGGCCGCCCATCTGCTCGTGCGCCCAGGCGACGAACGACGCGCACTCTTCTTCCTTCGAGACGTCGAGCTTGCGGCGGTGAACGCCCATGGGCAGCGCCTTCAGCGCTTCTTCGTTCACGTCGCCCGCGGCCACCTGCGCGCCTGCCTTGTGCAACTGCGTGGCGAAATAGGCGCCCATGCCCTGCGCGCCGCCGGTGACGATGATCTTCAGGTCTTTGAGGTTCATGCGAAGCTGTTTATCGAAACCCGCCCTTGAATCAATACCTCGAGCTGTTGCGGCGCCGGCCGGCGTTCCGAAACCTGTGGCTGGGCGCATGCGTGAGTCTCGCGGGCGATTGGTTCTCGCTGATCGCGCTCTACGCCCTGCTGCAGGAATACACGGGCAGCGGCGAGGCAATCGGGGTCATGCTCGCGGCCCGTTGGCTGCCGTCGGTGATCTTCGGCCCGATCACCGGCGTCGTCGCTGATCGCCTGTCGCGCCGCAACGTGATGGTCGTCTGCGACCTGCTGCGGGTGGTGGTCGTGTTCGGCTTTCTGCTGGTGAAGTCGAAAGACGATGTCTGGCTCGTCTACCTGTTGACCTTCCTGCAGATGACGATGACCGCGTTCTTCGAGCCGGCCGAGCAGGCGGCGATTGGCGGCACGGTCGAACGCGATGAGATCGTCACCGCCAACACCCTGCACGCCACCACCTGGTCCGCGATGCTCGGCTTCGGGGCCGTGCTGGGCGGGCTCGTCAGCGCCAACCTCGGCCGCGACGCCGCGTTCGTCATCGACGCCCTGAGCTACGGGTTGTCCGCGTTCTTCATCAGCCGCGCGGCAATTCCCTTCGTCCCGCCCGTGTCGCCGCACACGCTCAAGCAGGCGAGCACCGACTTCTTCGCCGGCGTCACGTTGCTGAGAACCGACCCGCGGGTGCGGCGCGCGCTGTGGGTGAAGGGTGGCTGGGCGATTGCGGGCGGCGGGGCGATTCTTCTCTACCCGGTGATGGGCGAACGCACCTTCTCGGGCTTCGTCTCGCCGACGATCGCCATCGGAATTCTGCTGGGGATGCGCGGCGTGGGCGCCTTCTTCGGGCCCCTGATTGCGAGGCGCGTGGGCGGCGATGGCGAGGCTTTTCTGCAGCGCGCGATCAGCCTCTCGTACGCGACGACGATGCTCTTCTGGTTCGCCTTCGCGTGGTCCCCCAACCTGCCTGTCGCCGCGCTGATGCTGACGTGCGCCCATCTTGGCGTGTCGACGCAGTGGGTGTTCTCGAGCTCGTTGATCAACCTGTGGGTGAAGGACGAGTTCCGGGGGCGCGTGTTCGGCCTCGACTTCATGATCTACACGCTGGTGCTCGCGGTCTCGGCTTGGGGCACGGGCGCGGTGCTCGATCGAACGGGTGCCGACCCCCGCTGGCTGATGACGGGGCTCGCGGCGCTGCTGCTGGTGACGCAGGGGGGCTGGTGGCTGCTGCGCGATCACTCGGGCCCGTCGAAGACCCCGTCCCAGCTCTCGGGCGGCGGCACCGCCTGAAGCATCTCGCAGCGCTTGAGGTAGCGGGTGGCCAGCGCGTCGACCCCGGCCCCCGCGAACAAGGCGAACGCAATCCGGGCCTCGGCGAACTTGCGCGCGCGGTACAGCGCGAGCGCCGCGTCCCACTTCAGCAGCGTCGCGGTGCCGCCCGAGAAGCTCTTCGCGTCTGACAGCAGCTCGAAGATGCGAACGGGCGCATCGCGGCGGTGGAATCGAACCTGGTCGACCTCGCGAAAGACGAAGGCATCGCCCGCGGCGACGCGCACGGCCTCGGTGCAGAGAATCACCGCGGCGTACTTCTTCGACAGCGCTTCCAGCTTCGCCGCCGTCGCCACCGACTCGCCCATCACCGTGTAGTTGAGGCGGTGCTCGGTGCCCATCTCGCCGACCACCGTGTCGCCGACGTCGAGGCCTGACCGGAAGATCATCGGCGTGCCGGCCGTCGCTTCCCAGCCTTTGCGTTTGCGTTCGAACTTCGCGCGCATCTTCAGCGCCGCATCACAGGCCGACTTGGCCGGCGACACCAGCCGCACGGGGGCGCCCCAGAACGCCATCATCCCGTCGCCCAGGTACTTGTCGACCTGACCGCGGCAGTCGATCACCACTTGCGTCATCTCTGACAAATATTGCTGCAGCATCCCGACCAGCACCTTCGGCTCGATCGTCTGCGCGAGGCCGGTGAAGCCTTCGATGTCCGAGAAGTAGACGGCGATGGGCAGCCGTTCGGGCTTCATCAGGCCGGTGTTGCTTTCGACGCTGCCGAGCACCTGCGCGGGAAGCGCGCGGCCGAGGGCGTGCGTGACGAACTCGCGAAGGG
>JAYUXE010001076.1:0-7294 GCA_043753165.1 Archangiaceae bacterium
ACCGAGTACACGCCACTGACCGCGGGGGTGAACTGGTACCAGACGCTGCGCGAAACGTTCGCCTGGCAGCTGCGGCCCGGGTCGCCCGCCGACACCGTCGCCTCGTTCATGTTCGGCGTGATCGCCGTCAGAACCGGAAACGGACCCGTGGGGGAGACGAGCTCTGCGCCGGGGCACAAATCATTGGGCGGAGCCGCCGCGAGCACCATCGCCGTCAAGAGAGACAAGCTCATCGGTTGCGCTCCTTCTTCTTCGCTTCCTGCGCCTTCAGCCCCTTCTTCGACAGCAACGGAATCAGCTTCGCGGCGACGCCGGGCATCAGGTCGGCGAGACGCGCGACCGCCCCCCGTGTGAAGGGCATCGCGACCTCGAGCGGCTTGTTCGGCAGCACCTCGTTCACCAACACCTGCTCGATGTCTTCGACCGTCAGCGGACGCGCGCCCGAAAACGTCAGCGCCGCCTCGTGGAAGTCGACCTGCAAGTCGAGCATCGGCGTCTGCACCGCGTCGGGCAGCATCACCGAGACGAACACGTTGTGCGGCAGCAGCTCTTGCGCCGTCGCCAGCGAGAAGCCGCGCACCGCGAACTTCGACGCGCTGTAGAGACACAGACCCGGGACAGGAGCGAGCGAGGCCAACGAGCCGATGTTGATGATGTGCCCGCTTCGCTGCGCGACGAAGTGGGCGCCGATGACCCGCGTGCCGTGCATCAGCCCCTTCACGTTGATGTCGAAGTGGCGGTCGATCTCCACCGCTTCGACTTCCCAGCTGTGGCCCGGCTTCAAGTAGCCCGCGACGTTCAGCAACACATCGATGCGGCCGAACGCCTGCAGCGCCGCCGCCTTCGCCTCTTCCCACTGCGCGGGCACTCGGATGTCCAACGGCGCCTGCTGCACCGACGCAGACCAATGGTCCACCCTCGCGGCTTCGCCCAGCGCTGCGACGTTCACGTCCGTCGCGAGAACCCGGTGGCCGCGCGAGCTGAGCGCGCCGGTGAGGTGACGGCCAATGCCGCTGCCGGCGCCGGTAATCAGCATCACCAGGGACGATTCGTTGTGCGGCGCCTCGATTCGACTCGAAACAGGCATCAAGCGCCGCAGCGTAGCCTGACTGTCCCCCTCGCGCGTGGCACCGAAATCGAAGTAGCAAGTCGCCGATGCGCTTCGCGGTCGTTGCTCTGATTTGTCTCGCCGGTTGCCAGTGCCAGCGCCCGCCGCTCGTTTCGGCCGACGGCGAGCTGCGCGCGGATCTGCTGCGCGTCGACTTCGGCGACGCCTGGCTCAACAGCACGGTGACCCGACCGTTGATGCTCTCGAACACCGGACGTTCGTCGATGACGCTCGCGCTCGATGCTCAGCCGCCGTTCAAAGCGCCCAGGCAGCTGACCCTCAACGGGGGGGAGAGCCGCGAGGTGAGGCTGACGTTCGAGCCCACCGCGCTCGGCGCTGCTGCGGCGGCGCTGGACGTTCAGGCGGGGAACGCGCGGCTCACCCTCGCGCTCGAGGGCAAAGGCATCGCGGCGCCGCCTTGTGACTCGTCCTCCTGCCGAGCCGGCCGGCTCGACGAGGCGACACTGAGCTGCATTCAGTCGCCACTGCCCAACGGAACTCAGTGCAACGATCGCTGCGTCACCGGCTCTTGCTCGAACGGCGCGTGCGTCGGAACCATCGACACCTGCGATGACTCGGACCCGTGCACCGTCGACGCCTGCGCGCCCGACGAAGGTTGCGTTCATCTTCCGAAGAGCTGCGCGTCTGCGGATCCCTGCTCGGTCGGAAGCTGCTCCGCAGATGCCGGCTGCGTTCAAACTGCGGCGCTCGACGGGACCTCGTGTGGCCTCGCCGATTGCACCACCGCGAAGGTGTGCATCACCGGCCAGTGCGTAGATCGCGTGGTGCCCGATGGCTCTGCCTGTGGACCTCAGAGCATCTGCCAGGCCCGCGGCGTGTGCACCGCGCAAGCGTGCGTCCAGCCCGCGGCGACTCCCCTCACCCGCGCATGGAACTACGCATCGCCGCACCGGCTTTACGGCCTCGTCGCGGATCCCCAGGGCAACTACTTCACCGCCGAATGCCGCAACGCGGGCATGTTCAAGGCGCAGTGCGAGCTGGTCTCGTTCTCGCCAAAGGGCGTCGAGCGCTGGCGTACCCCCTTCCCGCACATCTCCGCCACCGGGTACGGCGCGCTGCGCGACTCGCTGATGATTGCGCAGGAAATGGTGATCTCGACCATCGGACCCTCATGGGTCGACGCGTTCGATGTGACGACCGGCGGGCACAAGTGGTCGGTTGACACCAGCACCTCCGGAATCTTCGGCGCCAACAATCCGACCTTCGTCCGCTTCAACGCCACCGCTTTCAACGGCATCGATGACGTGATCGCGTGCCTCGAGTCGCAGAGCGGTGGCTCGATTGGCACGACCCGCGTCGTTGCGCTCTCTGCCACCAGCGGCGCTCTGCGTCACTCACTGCTGCTGCCGGCTCAGGGCTTCTCGATCGTGGTGGACAAGAACGCGAACATCTACCTCGGGCACCTCAGCGGCTTTCCCGCGATCGCCGACACGGTCACCGCGCTCGACCCGAACTGGAACCTGAGGTGGCAGCGAACCAATCCGGTGATGGACAACAAGATCAGCTTGCTTCGGGCCACCCACCAGGGCCGGCTGCTTTACACCCACCCCACCGTGAGCCTGTTGATGTCCACCAGCAGCGGCGCCACCTTCGGCACCAGCAGCACGGTCACGTCCCTCACAGAGCCGCCCGCTGTCTGGAGCGACACGCGGCTCTTCATCGCCCAACAGTTCTGCCCCATCGGTGTGACCTGCCAATCGTTCTCCGACTTCCAACTCGCGTTGGTCGGAATGGACGGCTTGGCGGGCAACAAGGTCATCTCGTCCAGCTTCCCTCCGCTCAGCTGGTCCACCAGCCCCTGGCTCACCCAGCGAGGAACGGTGCTGTTGAGCCTTCGCCCTCAGACGCTGCCCGCCGAGCTTCGCGAGTACGGCGAAGACGGCGTGGTGAAGATGACTTGTCCGCTCGGGCTGGCGCCGAATCGCAGCACCCTCAGCGACCCGGTGCTGACCGTAGGTCATTATGCGCTGATCAGTGGCAGTGACAGCGGAGGGTACGACTCCCAGCTCGACGTCTGGGAAGTGCCCGGGTACGCACCGGGCCTCGCCGGCTGGATTTCGCGCCGCGGCGGCCCGGGGCTCGACTCGCGCGCCCGCTGAAGGCCGTCGAAGCCGAAGGAACAGCTGAACACGCACGAAAGTTGGGGCTCGCCCGGGGTGGATCCTCAAGACCGGCACTCACACCAATGCGGTTTACGGCAAGGGCTCGAGGCACATGTCGAGCTGCGCATCGCCGCTGCACTCGCAATAAAACGTGTGACCGAACACCGACTGCTCCGTCCCGCACCGCAGCGGGATGCAGAGATCGCCGACCGTCAGCGGTGTCACTCCCCCGTCGGGCAGCAGAGTGTGGGTCCTCATCCCGCCGGTGAGCTCGCACCGGTTTTTCCCGCTCTCGCCGTGGAGGCTGCCGGCGATCAGCTGGGCGCCCAGCGGGATGTCGACAGGCGCGCGGATCATGATCGCCAGCTTCGTCTCGGCTACGCACCCGCCGAGCGCCAGCAAGCACGCCGCGATCGCGCGCGCCATTACCCAACTCCTTTCATCGGCAGGATCTGAAAGAGCAACCAGTAGACGAAGGCGCCGGCCCACCCCAGGGCTCCGAAGGCCCCAGCGGGAGCCAGCACCCGAATCAAGCGGGCTGCGTCGGGCCGGGTGAACGCGAGGTAGCCGGCCAACGCCACCAACAGCGCCAGCGTCACCCCACCGGCGGCGAAGTCGCCCGACGTGAGCCCAGGCTCGGCCACCATTTGAGCGCCGAAGTAGGCGCGCGCCTCGACCACGTGCCCGTAGTCCACCAACCCGACGCCCAGGCGCAGCGCGGCGACCCCGAACATGATTCCCCACAGGCTGCCCCCGAAGATCCACTTCACTGGACTCAAAAGTCTGCGCTGGGCCAGCCAGCCACTGCAACGCGCGAGGGTGTGTTTCGCGTGTCGGGCGGGGCTCAACGTGGGTCCGATCTTCGCGGGCCCCATGGGAATCGATGCCCCCACCCTGCTAGAGGCGTCCCTCGATGCCGCGCACCCCATCTCCCTGGTTCCCCCTCGCAGTGGGTCTTGCCCTCTTTGCTGCTTGTGGGGGTTCTGCCGGTGGGTGTGGGGGCGGGTGTACGGGGTTCGGCCCGATTCCCGGTGGCCGCTTCACCGGCACGAAGGTCGACACGGCCGCGTCGGTGCGGCTCACGTCCGACGGCTTCGGCGTCATCAACCAGTACTCGCCACAGCTGCTCGAGATGATCGCTCCGGGCGGAAAGCTGGTGGTGCCGCTGTCGTGCTCGATTCAGAACGCGCTCGCCGAGAACCTGACCATCGGCGACGAAGGCGCCTTGTACTGCACGTCGGAAAGCTGCGGTCAGCTCGACGGCAAATGCGACGCGAAAGACGTACCGAAGCCCATCACCGTCAACATCACGGGCCTCGTGCTCGCACCGAAGGGCCCGAACCTGATGGAAGCGTCGCTGGACATCACGCTCGCCACCGGGAAAATCATGATCTCGTCGGTCAGCCGCAACTCGCTGCTGTGCCTGTTCTCGAACCCGGTGAAGTGCAGCGTGGATCTCGACACCGCGCGCACCGCCCCGTTCAACAACGCGCTCAAGGTCAACATCCGCTTCACCATCGACACCCGGTGGGATCGCGTCCTCTCGTTCGAGATTCCCGAAATCGGCGGCTCGAAAGCGTGCGGCACATCGGGCGCGCTGCCCAAGCCGGGCTGCATCGACCCCGCCGACATGCAGGTGGTCAGCGAAGGCAGCTGCGGCTTCTGCACCGTCGCCAACTTCAATCTGGTCAAGACGCTGATCGTCGACCAGCTCACCGGCTCGTTGAAGACGCGCCTCGAAGATGCCTTGAAGGAAGCGAACTGCCGCAGCTGTGGCGCCGGCGACACCTGCCCGACCAGCGCGGCTGCGACCAGCGCCTGCGTGTTTCCCGTCGACGGCGGCAGCCCGGACGCCGGCACCTGCATCGACACCGGCAACGGGCAGTGCGTCCCGCGCCTGATTGGCGTCGAAGGGCGCCTCGCGCTCGGCCAGGCATTGGGCGGCCTCGTACCCGCATCTTCGCAGCTCGACCTTTCCATTTCCGCGGGAGGCTCGGCCGTCGCGTCCGCGGCAGGCCTCACCATCGGCTTCACCGGCGGCGCAAAGGAAGTCGCGGTGGCTGAATGCGTGAAGCCGCTGATGGCGCCCACCGAGCCGCTGCTGCCACTGCCCGACTTCGAGCTCGACGCGCCGGGCCCGTTCGACGTGGGCCTCAGCCTCTCGCAGCAGCTGTTGTCCCGCGCCTTCTTCCACGCTCAGCAATCCGGAGCGCTGTGCCTCGAGATCGGCCACGAACAGGTCGCGCAGCTCGACTCGGCGTTGCTCGGCACGCTGCTGCCTTCTCTCAACGCGCTCACCGGCAAGAACGTCTCTGTTCCGTTGCGCGTGGTGATTCGCCCGGTGAACCCGCCGAAGGCAACGCTGGGTGAAGGCACCCTCGACCCCGTCACGATGAAGCCACAAGAGCCGCTGATTCGCTTCGATTGGTCAGGGCTCGAAATCGACCTCTACGCGAAGCTCGAAGAACGCTACGTGCGGCTCTTCACCGTCTCGGCCGACTTGAAGTTGCCCATCGGCCTCTCACTGTCTGGCTGCAGCGACGTCACGCCCGTCATCGGCGACCTGGGGGGTTCGATCACCAACGTGAAGGCGAAGAACTCAGAGATTCTGGCCGAGCAGCTGACCGCGCTCGAGACGCTGGTGCCCGCGCTGCTCACGTTCGCCGAGCCCGCGCTGGCCACGGGCCTCACCCGGTTCACCGTGCCCGAGTTCGGCGGCTGGAAGATGCGGCTCATCGCGTCGAAGGGCGTCGGCCCCATCAGCGGCACGAAGGCGTTCAACCACCTCGGGCTCTACGCGAAGCTGATTCCGTTCGATCAGCAGTGCGTCGCGAAGTCGCCGCGCCTGCACGTGCAACCGTTGCGCAAGGGCGTGCTGAAGGTCGACGCGTTCGATGCGGCCGAGCCCGAGTACCAGTTCCGGGTGAATGGCGGATTCTGGAGCACGTGGCGCCCGTCGAATGGCGGCCTGCTCGAGGTGAAGCATCCGCGCCTGCTGCTCGATGGCTCGCACCGCGTCGAGGTTCGCGTTCGGGATGCGCGCGTGCCGGAAGCCGTCAGCACTGCGACTTCCGTCACCTTCAACTGACGCGGCGCTTCGGGTCCGACTGTTCGTGCAGGGTGCGGTCGAGCTCGGCTGCCGCGAGCCGCACTTCGTCCGACTGGTGCGCCTTCGGCTTCTGGTCACCCTTGCCGCGCCGCACTTCGCGCAGGAACGCCGTCGCTTCCGCATGGCCTTCACCTTCCGCGATTCGCAGCGCGTGGCGACGCAGCGACAGCGCACAAACCAGCAGCGGGTCTTCCGAGGTTCTCAACTTTTCCGTCGCGAGCCGCATCGATGCCCAGCCCCGCGTCGGCTCACCCGCGCGCCATTCGAGCGTGCCGAGCACCGACAGAAAGAGCGCTTCGTTTCGCATGTCGCCCGCGGCGCGCAGCTTCGTCAGGGCTTCGTTCGCCCGAGCGCGAGCCTCTGAGACTTCGCCCCGTTCGGCCAGCGTCTGCGCCACCTTGCCGATGTAGAAACCCGCGAGGCCCGGGTCTGCCTTTTCGCACTGCGCCGCCGCCGCGTCGAAGTACGTGCGCGCGAGCTCGGTGCGGCCCTCTTCGAGAAACAGGCTCCCCACCGTGCCGAGCACCCGGGCCGCACTCACGAGGTCACCGCGGTCGCGCGCCATCGGCAGTGCTTCGTCGCAGCACGCGAGCGCTTCGGTCAGCTCGTGCCGCGCGCCGTGCACCATGCCCTTCAACGCCAGCGCCTTCACTTCCAGCGCCGCATCGCCGACCTCTCGCGAAATCTGCAGCGACTTCTCGAGCCCAACCATCGCGGCGTCGACGTCGGCGTTGACGAAACGCGCCAGGCTCCAGTCGCACAGGATGCGGCCCTCGAGCTTCCTGTCTCTCGCGTCGCGCACCATCTTCAGCGCCGCCGTCATTCCCCACATCGCCTGTTCCGACTGGCCTCGCCGACGCTGCACGTTCGCGCGTTCCTGCATCGCGCGCGCAAGCTCGCCTGCGTCGACACCCGCAGTGGTGGCTGCGTCGATCGCCGTGGTCAGCGCCGACA
>JAYUXE010001077.1:0-3122 GCA_043753165.1 Archangiaceae bacterium
CAGCGGCGACGCGCACATGTAGACGAGCATGAACGTCGTCGCGAGCGTGCCGCCTTCGGTGTCGGTGAGATCGAACTGCTTCTGCACCTTCTCCATCACCCCCGCGAGGATGTAGCGGTCGAGGTAGTTGAGCAGGTTGATGACCGAGAGAACGCCGAGCCCGTAGTAGGCCTGCCCCGGGGTGACGGGCTTCGATTCCTCGATCACGCGGATTTCCCGAAGCGGTCGACCAGCAGGCCCCAACGCAAGCCACGGTCGCTGACCCGGACTTCCGAGGCGCCGATCTGGCGGGTGGCGGCGTCGAGGATGATCGCCCCCGCGGGGATGACGTCGGCGCGCTTGGGCTGCAAGCCGGGCAGGGTGCGGCGCTGCGCCAGCGGCAAGGTGCAGAGCTTCGTCGCGGTCTCTGACACTTCCGCAGCGGTCAACGTCGCGCCGTGCACCCTGGCCGCATCGTACGGGTCCATCGCGCGGGCGACGGCAAACACGGTGGTGACGGTGCCGGCGACCCCGACGAGCCGCGTCCCGGGTTTGGCAGCAGGCAGCGCCGAGAACACAGCGGCGAGGTGGCT
The DNA here is from genome assembly GCA_043753165.1 of Archangiaceae bacterium. Taxonomy (GTDB): domain Bacteria; phylum Myxococcota; class Myxococcia; order Myxococcales; family Myxococcaceae; genus JAGSPQ01. The sequence continues at coordinate 573 of JAYUXE010001077.1, forward strand.
GCGAATCGCGCCCAGATCGTCTGCGTTCAACGGGTCGCTTTTCACGAACCGTTCGGTCAACCGCACCGAGCCAACGTCGAAGCTGTGGCGGAAGGTGACGTTTCCCTCTTCGTCGCCGTAGATGAACTCGGTGCTGCCGCCGCCGATGTCGAGAACCACGAGGGGCCCGCCCCCGCCGAAATCTGCGAACGCCGAGGCGAACGACAGCCGTGCTTCTTCCGGGCCCGAGATGATCTCGACCTCGATGCCGGTGCGGGTGGCGACGGCTTTGAGGAACTCGGGCCCGTTCGACGCATCGCGGGCGGCGCTGGTCGCGGTTGCGGCGATGCCTTCGACGCTCAGCGACTTCGCTTCAGCCGCATAGCGTTCGAGCACGGCCAGCGTGTCTTCCATCGCGTCGGCGTTCAACGTGCGCGCCTTGTCGACGCCGCGGCCGAGCCGGGTGATTTCGGCGCGCTCGGCGATGGCGGTGAAGCGGCCGTCGGCGCCGCGTTCTGCGACCAGCAACAGCACCGAGTTGGTTCCGATGTCGATCGAGGCGAAGCGCGGCACGGCGGGCAACCTACTTCAGCGCCGCCGCCAGTCGTTCGTAATCCGCGCGCGTGTTGTACCGCTGCGCCGAGATTCGCAGCAGCCGTTTGCCCGACCACGAGAACACCGGCACCTCGATCTGGTGCGCGTGAAAGAGGTGGTCTTGCAGCGGGTCGAAGCCGCCCGAGCCGGGCAACGCGCCCGGGCCCGTCACCCCGCCTGGCAGAGGCAGCGCCGCCAGCGATCCAATCATCGACTCCGGAGCAGGCATCGGCACGCCCAGCGCTTCGCCCAGCAGCGTGCGCGCCTCGAGCGCGAGCGTCCGGTTCTCTTCCATGGCGCCGGCCGGCAAAGCGTCCAGCGCTGCAGGCACACTGAGCCAGGGCGAGAAGTCCATCGTCCCCGTCCAGTCGTGCTCGAGCCGGAAGCGCGATCGATCGGTGCGTGCTGCGTTCGCGCCGTGGCTGATCGTCAGCGGACGCACGGTGTCCTGAAATTCGAGCGGCACGTGAAGAAACGCGGCCCCCTTCGGCGCGCAGACCCACTTGTGCAGGTTGCCCGTATACCAGTCGGCCTTCAGCGCCCGCAGGTTCAGCGGCACCATGCCGGGCGCATGCGCGCCATCGACCAGCACCTTCACCCCGCGCGCGTGCAGCCCGTCGATGATCTCTGCCAGAGGAAAGACGAGGCCGGTGGGCGACGTGACGTGGTCGATCAACGCGACCTTCGTCTTCGCGGTCACCGCCGCGAGCACGGCAGCCGTCACCTCATCGGGGGACTGAAGCGGGAAAGGGACGAAGGCCACGACGACCTTCGAGCCCGCGCGATCGGCATCGAAGTGCAGCGCATTGGCGCAGGCGTTGTACGCGTGGTCGGTGGTGAGCACCTCGTCACCGGGCTGCAGCCTCAGAGACCTCAGCACCGTGTTGACGCCCGTGGTGGCGTTGGGAACCCAAACGAGCTCTTCGGGGTCGCAGCCGAGAAACGCGCCCAGCCGTGCGCGCACCGCGTCCATCGCTGGCTCGAGCTCGCGCATGAAGAAGCGAACGGGCTCGGCCTCGAGGCGGGTGCGCCAACGCGCCTGTTCCTGCTGAACGGAGCTCGGACATGCGCCGAAGCTGCCGTGGTTCAGAAAAGCAATCGATGGGTCCAGCGTCCACATGGTCGCGGCGCTCAGGCCGCGAGCAACAGCAGCAGGGCTCGCGTTCAACAGCGACACGTTCTTCACCCGAGCGCGATGCCGACGCCGAGGACCTCGCGCATCACCGCCCCAATCGCAGCGGCCATGACGGCGCTGGCGACTTCGACCGCGTGCAGTTCGGACCCCGCGTAAACGAGGAAGAAGAAGTCATCGACTGTCATCAGAACGACCTCCTTTCAGGCGCCGTTGAATGACGCGCTTGGTCATAGGACAACGCTTGCCGAACTGGAGTGGTGGCCGGTAAGTGGCCGCTCCTTTCGCTTCGGCAGTCCAAGGGTACTCCATGAGCTCAAACGCGCGCATCCTCGGTTCCGGCTTCGTCATTGGTGAGACGCTGGTTCCCAACGACCGCATGGCGCGCGTCTGCGACACGTCCGACGAGTGGATCCGCGAACGGTCGGGCATTCAGCAGCGGTACTTCGTGAAGGAAGGCACGGCCACCAGCGATCTCGCGGTCGGCGCGGCGAAGAAGGCGATGGACGACGCGGGCGTCACTGCGCAGGACATCGACTACATCGTCGTCGCCACGATGACGCCCGACTATTACTTCCCGGGCATCGGCAGCCAGATCCAGTCGAAGCTCGGCATGGGCACCGTGCCGGCCCTGGACATTCGCCAGCAGTGCAGCGGCTTCGTGTACGGCCTGCAGGTCTCGGACGCCCTGATTCGTGCCGGAGCAGCCAGGCGGCTGTTGTTCATCGGCGCCGAAGTGCACTCGGGCTTCATGCCGTTCTCGGCGAAGACCTGGGACGTGGTGATGGGCCGCAGCGACGACGACATCAGCCAGGAAGAGCGCGACTGGAACAGCAAGTTCCGCC
>JAYUXE010001078.1:0-3122 GCA_043753165.1 Archangiaceae bacterium
TCGAGGGAAGAGGCGGGCAGGGTGCCTTGCTTCACTTCTTCCCCGGTGAACCTGCTCAACGCGAGCGCGGCCGCGAAGACGACGGCACCGGTGAACAGCGCCTGGGCGGGCGTCTCGCCGAAGATCATCGCCATTGCGGTCGCGAGCGCCGCGGCGGCGGCGTGGTTCCAGGTCGACTGCATCACGGCCCCAGCTTGTAACCGACACCGCGAATCGTCTCTAACGCTTCGCCCGCGGGGCCCAGCTTTTCGCGCAACCGCTTGATGTGAGTGTCGACGGTGCGGGTGGTGACGTCGGCGTCGATGCCCCAGACATCGGACAACAGCGTCTCGCGCGTCTGCACGCGGCCCGGCCTTTCGAGAAACGTGCGCAGCAGGCGGAACTCGAGCGCCGTGAGGGTGACGGGAATTCCCTTCGCGCGAACTTCGTGGCGGGCCTCGTCGAGCGCGAGGTCGCCCAGCTGCAAATGGGCCGCTTCGGGAGAATCATCGAGGCGGCGCAGCACGGCCTTGATGCGCAGGCTCAGCTCTTTGACCGAGAAGGGCTTCACCACGTAGTCGTCGGCGCCGAGCTCGAGCCCGCGGACGCGATCGGCTTCTTCTCCGCGCGCGGTGACGATGATGATGGGGACCTTGCGGGTCGCCAGCTGGCTGCGAATCATGCGCGCGACCTCGGCCCCCGAGATGTCGGGCAGCATCAAATCGAGCAGGACCAGGTCCTGCTGGCCTTCGCGAACGCGTTGGACGGCGGCGGCTCCGGTGCGGACCAGGGTGACGGCGTGGCCTTCAGCGCCGAGGTTGTAGGCGAGCAGATCGGCCAGATCCTGTTCGTCTTCCACCACGAGGATGCGCGCCATGCGGTGCTTCCTAACTCAGTTCGAAACGTGGGATAAGCGCGGCGCCCGATGTCTGCTGAGTCCGACAAACGCAAGCAACGCCGCATCCCCGTCGAGCTGTGGATCGAAGCCGCGCGCGACGGCGAGCTCTACTTCCAGCGCGCGAGCAACCTTTCGGTGGGTGGCGCGTACTTCACCCAGACGGTGCCGTTGCCGCTGGGCTCGAAGGTCAGCTTGAAGTTTTCGCTGCCCAACGACGCGCACGAGATCGTCTGCGACGGTGAGATCGTGACCGCGAAGGGGCTCGGCATGGGCGTGCTGTTCGTCGGCATCAAGGCGGCCGACCAGGCGCGCATCGAAAAGCTGATCGACCTGCACGAGAAGAAGAAGGGCGCTTAGTTCTTCTCGACCCGCGGGTCGCAGGCCACCAGCGTCGCAAACGCTTTGATGGGAATCGCGAGCTTGCGCGGGTTCATGCCGGGCGCGATTTCGGCAAGGTAGTCGCACGAGCTGCCTGCGAGCTTCGGGGGCTTGTCTTTGCTCAGCGCCTCGATCACCAGGGCGTAGTCCCTGCCGACGGGGATGCCGTTGATGGTGACGTCTCTGGCGTTGGCGAGCGGGAAGCGAATCGCCGGCCGGTCGACCCCATCGCTTGCCTGCACGCGCACGAAGCGGGCGGCGTCGACCTGATCGACCAGACAGGCGCTCTGAACCTTGAGGCAGTCGAGCGCCTTCCCGCTCTTGACGATCGAGATCTGAATCTCTTCGACGTCTTTGAGCAGCGCGTCGAGCTTGAAGTCGAACGACAGCTGCTCTGAGGGGCCGCAGGCACAGACAAGCAGCAGGAACAGGGCGCGCTTCACCTAGTCTCCGATGGTGATCGTGATCGGCAGCGACCCTGTCTGCGGCTTGGTCGCGTAGATACCAACACCGACGGCCACGCCTGCGACCGCAGCGGCTCCGACGCCGATGCCGACCCAGACGAAGGGGTTCTTGTACCAGGGGCGGCTCAGCTCGGGCGGCGGGCCTTCGGCAACACGCGCGTTGATGCCGAAAGACAGAGGGCTGAACGCATCGCCCCGGCCGGCGAGGCGGCGCTGGGCGGCGTCGGCGACTTCGACGTAGTACTCGAGCGCGTACGCAGCCTCTTCCTGCGGAACTTCGTACGCGGGAATCGTGGCGAGGAAGTCTTCCTTGCTGCCCTTCTTTCGCGCGAAGTCCACCGAGCTGTACGACTGGTTGCCGGCGCGGCGAAAGAAGAGCTTGGCTTTGGCTCCCAGCGAAAGATCTTCGATCTGCGCCCGCATCACGACGGGCTGGCCGCCGGGCATCGGGTCGAGCACGGGGATGCTCAGCGTCACCGGCCGTACGCGCCGCTTCTTCACGTCTTCCTTGATGCGTGCGTAGAGGCCGCGAATCTTCGGCGGCGCGGACTTCGGCAGCTCGTAGTCGGGCCGGGCCTGCAGCAGCTTCTCGAATGCGTCGCGCGCCTTCTCTTCGTTGCCCAGGTAGAGGTGCGCGAGGCCCAGCAGGCGGTACATGTCGGCCAGCTGATCGTCGGTGAGGTCGGGCTGGTTGAGGCCCTGCTGCAGCGTCTTGATCGCTTCCTCGAAGTCGCCGCTGTCGAGCTGCGACGTCGCCTTGTCGAGCTCGGGGACGCGGGGCGTTACCTGCGCAGTCACGAGCAGCCGGCACGAAGGGCACGGGCTGGCGGCCGCGGGCATCGCGGTCGTGAGCAGCAGGAAAAGTGCGGGCCCGCCCCCTTTCATTGCGTGGAATTGTCTAACACGGCAGATCGGCGCACCCGGTTTGATTATCCATGGGGTGGCAGGTATGGTCCGCCCCTTTTCAGGACTAGGCACGCAAATGCTCGTAAAGATTGGAGAAATTCAAGACAAAGGCCTCGAGCTGGAGGCCCCGGTGTCGCTCGAGCTGCTCGCCGAGGCCCTGGTGCCTTCTGAAGGCTTCAAGGTCATGCGGGCCGGCAAGCTGGCGGCGAAGTTCAAAAAGGTCTCGGGGCGCGTGTTCATGACGGGCGCGATGAAGGCCGAGGTCGTGGCGCCGTGTAAGCGGTGCGCGAAAGACGTCGAGCTGTCGGTGCCGGTGGCGTTCTCGCTGCGCATGGTCGACAGGCGCGAAGTCGAACGCGCGGGCCGTGACGACGACGAAGATGCGGGCACCAGCGAAAGCGCGGGCAGCTTCGACCTCGACCAGGCCGACGCCGAGCCCTTCGATGGGAAGACGATCGATCTCGACCCCATTGTTCGCGAACAGGTGCTGCTGGCGT
>JAYUXE010001079.1:0-7291 GCA_043753165.1 Archangiaceae bacterium
GTCCCCGTGCGTCGCCGCGACCACACGCACGTTGATGCGGCGGTGCCTGTCTTCGCGAGGGGGCAGATCGCCTGCAACGCTCTTCAGGTGATCCGAGAGCGGCGCGATTTACGGCGCGGCGGTAGCGGGGCAGAAGCCAGAGCTGGGCGCGCAGGCCTTGAAGTACTCGTGGGGGTTCCCCGAGCTGTCGGCGCAGAACTTCTGCGGCCCGTCTTCGTTTTCGACCAGGTACGAGTTGCAGGTGATCGTCTCACCGGGCACCGCTTCGCACGACGACAGCGCGTTCGAGCAGTCGAAGATGACGCCGCCGCAGTCGAAGCCCCCGGGGCATGCGTCGTTGTTCGCACAGTCGAGGCCGCAGAACCGCGACGTGGTGCCTTCGCTGACGAAGCCCAGGCAGTGGCCCGCGATGAATCCGACGGAACCGGGCGACCCGAAGTCACACGTCGTGCCCACGCCCGAGCACGACTTGCAATCGGGACGCGTCGCGACCGAGTTGCACACGCCCGTCGCCTTCGTGCAGAACTGATTCACCGCGCAGTACGAGTTGTCGCGGCAGAACACGGTGCACGTCCCGTTGTTGCACGTCTTCTTCCCCGCGCAGTCGCCGTCCTTCCGGCAGCCTGGCTTGCACGCCGCCGTGGTCGCGTTGCAGATCTGATCCAGCGGGCAGTGCTCGTCGAGCGTGCACGGGCCGCCCGGTACGCACTGGTTGTTCGTGATGTCGCAGAAGTACGCCGTCGGGCAGTCCGCGTTGCTCGTACACGCCGCGATCGACTGACAGAAGCCCAGCGCGTTGCAGAAGTTGCCCGCTTTGCAGCCCATGTCATTGAGGCACTTGCAGGCGCCCGTTACCGCGTCGCACACGTTGTTCGCGCCGCACGCCGCGTCGCTGATGCAGACGCAGCGTTCCATGTCGGTGCCCTTCTTGTACCCCGTCGGGCAGCACGCATCGCCGATGCACACGCACGCGCGCACGGTCGGGCTGTACTTGTGGTTCGGCGGGCAGCACGCGTCCTTCGCGCAGACACAGTCTTTCGCGATCGCGTCGAACACGAAGTCGACTGGGCAGCACGAGTCGGCGTTGCACACGCACGCGAGCTTTTTCGGCGAGGCATCGAACACGTAGCCGACGGGGCAGCACTGATCGCCCGCGCACTCACAGCTCTTCGACGTCTCGTTGAACGTATAGCCGTCGGGGCAGCAGTTCTGCGCGGCGCACGTGCACTTCGATTCCGCGGCGATCCACCGGTGGTCCTTCGGGCAGCACGCTTCTGCGCGGCACACGCACGCTTCCGACAACGTCGAGTACTCGTAGCCCGTCGGGCAGCAGCTGGTGGTGCGGCACTGACAGACGTTCTGCTCGCACGAAAAGCCTGTGGGGCAGCCTTCGTCCGTCGAACAGACGCACTTGTTGTCTTTGTTCTGGATGTAGCCGTTCGGGCACGAGGGGTTCAGCGCGGTGCGCGAACAGCCGGCGATGGCGAGCAGCACGAAAGCGAGCAGGGCAGGGGCGCGGATCATTTGGCGAACGCGTACTCGAGGCGAAGAATCGCCCCCGGAGGAGGAATGTACGTGCCGAGGAACACGATGCTGTTCGTGTCGACCCGGTACTGCCAGCCGGTGATCGGATCCTGCGGAATCACCGCCCCGTTCACCTTCACGGTGAGAGACGACAGCAGCGGCTTCAACGTCAGCGGGAACACGCGGCGCAGCGTGTTCAGCGCCTCGGCGATCGACACCAGCGTGTTCTCGAACGACGCGTCGCAGATCGAGCCAACCACGCCGCCTGTCTTGGTCGACACCGACGCGTACCGAAACGCCGGCTCGGCGAGGCTGCCGTAATAGATGTTCTCACCCGGCGGCGTGCAGCCCACCGGCGTCGAGCCCGCAATCGTCGAGAAGGTGACCAGCGCTTCGTTGCCCTTGCCCTTGGCGGTGCGGAACACCCGCGCGAAGTGGTCGGGCGTGCCGAAGCTGCCGTCGTCTTCGTCGGTGATCACGATCACCGCCAGCGCGGCATTGGGTCGCAAGAAGCCATCGTTCGGCCCCCCGGAAGCGACGTTCGTGCCCGTCACCGCCAGCTCGGCCATGCGCAGGCCCTGTTCCCAACGCGTGCGCGAGCCCATGAACGTCGTGTTCGTCTCGAACACCTGCTTCGGGTTCGGCGTGGTCAGCTTGATGATCTTGGTGGTGCCGCGCAGCTTGCCGAGGTCGAGCGCGTTCGTGGTGGTGACGCCCATCTGCCAGCTCACTTTGAGCGTCAGCAGCGCGCCGAGGAAGCGATCGAAGTTGTTCACCAGTGTCTTGCGCTGGTTCGCCATCGAGCCCGAATCGTCGACCACCCAGAGGATGTCGACGATGCCGTCGGCCTGCTTCACGAGGTCGACCTGCGTCGCATCGATGCGCGGCGGGTCGACGACTTCGACCCGGCCCGTGATCGATCGTTCGATCTTCGGGGGCTTGATCTCCACCGGAGACAAGCGCGGCGGCGCGACGTCAGGGGAAGCCGTGCCGCGCCCGTTCGGCCGCCCGACCTGATCACAGGCCGCCAGAACGAGCGAGGGAAGCAGCAGGAAGAGGGCGCGTTTCATCGAGCGGGGGACATTGCGAGAGTGGCCCTCACCGTGCAAGCAGGATGCTCAACAGTCAAACCGGCTTTTCCATTCAATGAGTTGCAGCGGGATTTCTTCCCACCTACGACAATGGCGTCGCGCATGAGACCTCTCGTTGCCTCTTTCCTGATTGTCCTCGCCGTTGGTTGCCGATGTGGCGGCACTGATCCCAAATCAATCACGTTGCGGGTGAAGAACACCTCGAACGCTCCGATTTTCGTCGACGACACGAACAATGCCCTGGGCCTCGGGGTTCAGCGCGCGATCGCGGGTTCGTGGCTCGGCTTCGAGGACACGCTCGCCTGCGAGTGCCGAACCTGCGACCTGACCTGCGACTCCACGTGTTCCTGCGCCGACGGCGGCTCGACCAACTTCGTCCGCAAGATTCAGCCGGGCGACACGTTCGAACGCACGTGGACTGGGGTGGTGCACGTCACCTCGACCAGCCAGTGCAACACGGCGTGCCTGGCTCCCGAGAACGCGCCCACCGACGAAGGCTTCAACCTTCAGCTGTGCTACCAGAGCGAAGTGCTCGGCGTGTCGCTGCCCGACGGCGGCCGGCTTGCGGCGGCGTACCCGAAGCCCGATCAGACGTGCGTCGACAAACAGTTCCGCATCGCCGACGGCCTGGTCGAGTTAAGCCCCGCCAAGGGCACCGTCTGCACGCAGCAGTCCGACTGCAGAGGCGTGGGAGAGCTCTGCCTTGGTGGAGCATGCACGGCCAGCTGCCCGGCGAATGGTTTTCCCGTGCTCGGCGCCGGCTACGCCCTGCGCATCGACTCGAGCGACCAGGGCTTCTTCACCACCGCAAAGCTGGACGCGGGCTCAGTGTCGACGGGCACCGGCGACGTCACCTCGGTCATCTACAACGGCGGCACGATGACGGTGCGGCTCAAGCGCACGGGCACGGCCGGGGAAACGTTGACGGCCGCGGTGTATGTGACGTTGCCGATGGGGCAGGCCGCTCCGGTGCCGCAGGGCGCGAAGGTGACGGTGAAGCTCATCGACGGCTCGACGCAGACGAATCAAGAGAACCGCGCGCTGGTCATTCGCGAGGCCACGGGGGCCCTGCTCTTCGCCGCAGATCACGCGCAGCAGGGCACCTTGCTGAAGGCCGACGACACCGCGCCGTTCACCGTCGCGTCGACCCCGCTGATCATCGGGTGCCGCTTCAATGAGTGTGGAAGACAACTCTTCTTCAAGACGAAGTTTTCGAACGCGCCGGTTGAGTCGAACCTCGAGCCGGGCAAGGCCGCGCTGCTGACGGTGCCGCAAGGAGCGTTTCGCGCGCTCAACGTCACCGACAGCAGCTTCGCGACCACCACGTGCAAATTGTTCGACATTCGGCCCTTCGCGATCTGGCGGGAGAAGGCGCCGTAAGCTAGCGTCCGCGGCCACTTATGCCGCCGGGCACGCTCGCACCGGACTTCGATCGCGGGCGACGCATTGGAAAATACGAAATCCTGACTCGCCTCTCGATGGGAGGCATGGCGGAGCTCTTTCTCGCCTACGTCGCCGGCCCAGGTGGCTTCCGGAAGTACGTCGCGGTGAAGCAGATTCTGCCCGACATCAAAAAAGACGAGAGCTTCGTCAAGATGTTCCTCGACGAGGCGCGCATCACGGCGGCCTTCAGCCATTCGAACATCGGGCAGGTCTATGACCTGGGCGAAGAGCAGGGCGAGCTCTACCTCGCGATGGAATTTCTCTCGGGCCAGAACCTCGAGCAGATCATCAAGCGGGCGGCGAAACGCGAGGTGCTGTTGCCGATCGGGTTCGCGTGCCGCGTGGTGCGCGACTCGGTGCTCGGCCTTCACTACGCGCACCACTTCACCGATCAGGCGGGCCGGCCGGCGCCTGTCGTGCACCGCGACGTCAGCCCGAAGAACGTGATGGTCACGTACACGGGCGACGTGAAGATGATCGACTTCGGCATCGCAAAGGCGCGCAACCGCCTGAATCGAACCCAGGTCGGCATCGTGAAGGGCACCAGCGGGTACATGTCGCCCGAGCAGGTGAAGAACGAGCCGCTGGATGGCCGCACCGATCTCTTCGCCGCCGCCGTTTTCCTGCACGAGATGCTCACGGCGCAGCGCCTGTTCGCCGCGCCCAACGACGCCGCGATGATGATGAAAATCGTCGACGGCGAAGTTCAGCTGCCGAAGAACCTGAACCCGAAGGTCTCGGGCGCGCTCTCGGACGTGGTGATGAAGGGCCTCGCGAGGAAGCGCGAGAATCGCTTCTCGACGGGCAAAGAATTCGCAAAGGCGATCGAGCAGGCGTGCCCCGAGCTGTTCGACGAAGACCAGAGCGCCGCGCTGATGACGCAGCTCTTCGAAGACAAGATTCAGACGACGCGCGCGCTGCTCGAGCTCGCGAACACCGACGACACCGGCAGCCTGACGAAGGCCGTGCAGGAGCTCGCCAGCGAAGATCTCGAGTCGAGCACGCCGAAGGGCCGCAAGGCTGCGTCGCGCGCCACGCCAGCGCCGCGCCCGGGTTTGCCGAAGAAGGCGACGATGTCGAAGCAGAACCTTCGCCCGATCGTCGATGACCCGCCGCCCCCGCGCCGGAATTCGTCGACGTCGAACAGGGACATCGACGCAACGATGCCTCCGAAGAGCCGGACGCCCAGCAACGCGAACCTCGGTGCGAACCGTTACGCGTCGAAGGTGAACCGCGACTACGCGATGTACGACGAGCCCGAGGTGCCCACCGACACGTCGTCGTCGAAGAAGCCCTTCAAGTCGTCGAAGAAGCTGCCCGAGATCACAGGCGACGGCACCGACACGCACCGCGGCCACACGCCGAAGAAAGGCGGCTTCGGTGGGATCCTGATGATGCTGCTTTTCGTCGGGCTCATCGGCGGGCTCGGCTGGGCCACGTGGGCAGGGCCGCTGAAGCACGTGGGCGTGTTCGCCGCGTTGCGCACCTCGATCGACAAAGAGCTGAATGGCGAGCCGCCTGCGCCACCGCCTCCATCGCTGGCCGACCAGATGAGGAAGCCCGGCGGGCCGAAGCCGCAATGGGTGCTCGATAAAGAGATTGCAGACAAGGCAGCGGCCGAAGAGGCAGCCCGGCGGGCCGAGATGGACGCAGCGGCCAACGACCCCGACCGCGTGGCGATGCTGGCCGAGCTCGACTCGCAGATTAAGCAGCTCGACAAGCTCGAAGACGAGCAGCGCAAGCTGAAGCTCGAGGCCTCGACCAGCAAGGCGCTGGGGACCTCGAACAGCAAGCGCATCGACGACCTCGAGAAGCAGATCGCCGATTTGAAGGGCGCGATCGACGTGAAGAAGGCGAACAAGGCCAGGAAGACCGGGAATGGTGTCGAGGTCGTCAAAGACTCGAAGACCGCGAAGAACGCCGACGTCGGCTTCCTTTCGTTGCGCACGATCAACCCGTCGTCGGCCGCGGTGTTCAATGGCGGCGAGGCGCTGGGCTCGACCCCGCTGACGCGGCACCCGATGGATGTCGGCGTGCACCGCCTGCGCATCGTCGATGGAGACGCGAAGAACCGCACGCTCTCGGTGACGATCGAAGCCGGCAAGGTCTCTGAGATGAAGGCCGTCGACGTTCAGTCGTTGCCGTTGCAGTAACGGGGTCTATTGTGCGCGCCCCATGTACTTCCAGGACCTGATCTTCACGCTGCAGAACCACTGGGCGAAGCTCGGCTGCATCATCTCGCAGCCGTACGATCTCGAGGTGGGCGCCGGCACGATGTCGCCTTCGACGTTCTTGCGCGCCCTCGGGCCTGAGCCGTGGAACGTGGGGTACGTGCAGCCCTCGCGTCGTCCGGCCGACGGCCGATTCGGTGAGAACCCGAACCGCCTGTTTCAGCACCACCAGTTTCAGGTGATCCTGAAGCCCGCTCCGAAGAACACGCAAGAGCTCTACCTCGACTCGATCAAGGCGTTCGGCATCGACCCGATGGCGCACGACATTCGCTTCGTCGAGGACGACTGGGAATCCCCCACGCTCGGGGCCGCGGGCCTGGGCTGGGAAGTCTGGTGTGACGGGATGGAAATCACCCAGTTCACGTACTTCCAGAAGTGCGGCAGCTTCGAGTGCAAGCCCGTCGCGGCCGAGCTCACCTACGGGCTCGAGCGCATCTGCATGTACCTGCAGGGCGTGGAAAGCGTCTACGACATCGAGTGGGTGAAGGGCGTGAAGTACGGCGAAGTCTTCCACGCCAACGAAGTCGAGATGTCGAAGTACGCGCTGCACGAGTCCGACCCCGCGCAGCTGTTCGCGCTGTTCGACAGCTATGAGAAGGAATGCCGGCGCCTGGTGGTCGAGAAGCAGCTGCCCCTGCCGGCGTACGACTTCGCGCTCAAGTGCAGCCATGCGTTCAACCTGCTCGACGCCCGCGGAGCGATTTCCGTCACCGAGCGCGCCGGCTACATCGGCCGCGTGCGCGACAACGCCCGGCTGTGCGCCGAAGGCTACCTGCGCATGCGCGAGAAGCTCGGCTACCCGCTGTGCAAGACCGCGTGGACGGTGGGCGAGCAGCCCGCGATTCTCGAAGGCAAGCCCGCGTCGGATCACTGGAAGACGGTGAGCTTTCAGCCGAAGGAAAAGAAAGAAGGAGCCCCCGATGCCCGCTGATCTGCTGCTCGAGCTCCACGCCGAAGAATTGCCGGCCTCATTCATCGGGCCCGCGCTCGACGATCTCGCCA
>JAYUXE010001080.1:0-3120 GCA_043753165.1 Archangiaceae bacterium
CCGGTGCCATGCGCCTTGATCGCCGTCACGTCAGAAATCTTCAGGTTCGCGCGGGCCAGGGCCTGGGCCATGACGCGGGCAGCGGTCGCTCCGTCGGCGGAACCGGCAGCGATGTGGCCGGGGTCGTGAACCACCGCGCCGTCGAGCACTTCGAAGCGGCAGCTGCGTTCACCCATTCGGCCTTCGAGCACGATGCCCGCGGCAGCCTCACCCATCTGCAGGCCGTCGCGATCGCGGTCGAACGGCCGGCACACCTGCGGCGAGTAGAGCTTCAGAAGGCGAAACCCTTCGACTGAGATCCGCATCAGCGTGTCGAGGCCGAAGACGACGGCGCGGCGAATCGTCCCCTGCCGAATCGCGTGCGTCGCCATCATCAGGCCCACCGCGGTCGAGGTGCAGGCCGTGGTGTACGTGAACAGCGGGCCCTTCGCCTGAAGCTGGCCCGCGAGGTGGGCGGTGATGCGGCCGGGGCCTCCGCACAACATCGTCCACGCGTTGTTCACCGCGAGCGCGCCCTGCTGGAAGTAGGCGAGCTCTTCGCTGGCCGCGACGCCGGTGGTGGTGCCAACGAAGACGCCGAGGTCGTCTCGTTCGCTGGCAGTCAACCCTGCCGCGTCGACCAGCGCGGCCGCGATGCGATCGGTGAGCGTGAACGGGCGCTGCGGGGTGGCATCGCCGTCGGGGATGACGGCGGCAAGAAGGCCCGAGGCGGTGCGGGCGATGCCGGTGCGGCCTGCTTCGAGTGCGGCGAGGTGGGCGGCCCGGTCGGCTCCAAAGCACGACAACGCCGCGACGGCCCGGATGTCGACGTGCACCATTTCTAGAGCTTCAGCACCGCGCGCACTTTCTCGGGCTCGGCGGACGCGGCGATGAAGTCCGTCATCGCGTTCACCGAGGCGAAGTACTCGCGCACCGAGCTCGCGTTCTGCAGGTCGACCCCGAACTGGTACTCGATGGCGACCGCGATCTCGACCGCGTCGAGGCTGGTCAGGTTCATCGGCGGCCCACCGAACAACGGAGCGTCATCTGCAATCTGCGCCGGGCTCACGTTCTGCACGTCGCAGCTCTTGAGGATCAACGCCTTGAGGTGTTCCCGCAGCTGGGGCTTGGCGTCCTCATTGCTGGGTGCCTGAAGGGCCTGAGACATGGTCGTTGTATAGACGCTGTGCTAGGCGCCTGCCAGATGATCAGTACGTACGCGATCGATGCCCGGACGTGCATTCGGTGTGCGGCTTGCGCGACGGTCGCTCCGGCTAATTTCGTCGTGAAAACCGGGCCCGCAAAGCTCAAGCGGGTGCCGGAAAGTGGGGCAGAAATGCGCGCCTGTGAGGCCGCACGGATCCTCTGCCCGACCCAGGCGATCACGGCAACGGTCGGCGAGGTCGCTGCCGAAGCCGTTGCCTCCGGTGACGCCCTGTATCCCCCGGTGATGGAGGCCGCCGAGGCGGTGCGGTGGAAGGTCGACGACCTGCCGTGGGCGTCGTTCGACGCGACCCGGGCGACGCCGGGGTTGAAGGCCGTCGTGCGCGAGATGGCGTACTCCGAGCAGACGACGTTCTCGGCGACGCAGCGGTTCATGGAAGCGTTCGGCACCGACACCGACTTCTCGCAGTGGATCTCGGTGTGGTTCTACGAAGAGACCCGGCACCCGCTGGTGTTGCTCAGATGGCTGTCTCTTGCGGGCGAGACGCAGACCGATGAGTTCGTGCTCAAGGGGCGTGAATCGGCGCCATTCATGAAGTCGCAGACGGGCACGCTGACGACGAACATCATCAGCGAGATGGTGGCCGCGCACGCGTACCTGCAGATGGTGGGCGGCGCGCCCGAGCCGTTGATCACGAAGATCGTCGAACGCATCGCCGCGGACGAGTCGCGCCACGGCGCAAGCTTCTTCACGTACGCGCGGAGGATCCTCGCGACGGCCGCACACCCTGCGCGCGAAAAGATGGAAGCGCTGAAGGTGCTGCACTTCTGGTTCAACGCAAGCAAGAGCGTGAACCACCCGGTGAACGAAGCGATGGATCGCCTGAAGGCGCTGCTGCCCGCCGTCGGGGCGCCGCCGTTCGTCGCGCCGTATGATCGCATCGCGCAGATTGTCGGGGTGCTGACGGACTTGCCGATTCACAGCACCGCCGACATCGGGCCCCAGTTGATGGCGCAGACGAAGAAGCTGCACGGGTGACGGTGACGGGTGTTGCGGGGCCGCCGGCGACTCAGGCGAGGCCCGCGAGCGGCCCCTTGCACACGCCTGGGTTACCGAAGGTGCCCGTCTGAACCCCCATCAAGTTGGCGAGCTTGACGAACAAATCATTGTGGGCGGGGCCATTGGAGTACATTGGCCAGTCCGTCGTGTTTACCGTCCGCGGGTAGCGCACGTAACGGCCAGGCGTCACGCCGCCGCGCATTCCTCCGGCAAGCACGTAGGGGATGTGATCCAGCGAGTGGTCATGGCCAGCGATCTGACCGCACCATACGACCAGGGTGTTGTCGAGCAGGCTGCTTCCGTCTGCTTCGGGGACCGCGTCGAGCAACCCCAGGAACTGGGCGAACAAGACGCTCTCGGCAGTGTGGCAGGCCTTCACGGTTGCGATTGCTGCCGCATCGTTGGCGAGTGGCGCGTCGAAGCCGTTCGTCTTGTGGCAAAGATCGTGAAAATCGCTGCTGCCCGACATGCCGGCGACGTATCCAAATTGCTCGTAGGGAATCGCTCCGCCGACCACCGTCACCACGCGGGTCAGGTCGCAGGCAAGCGCGACCTGAGTGAGCTGAAACATCACGTCGGTGTGAGCCTTGAACGACGCGGGGCCGTTTTTGCCCGCAACCGCCGCCACGATGCTCGCAGAGGTGGGTTGGCTGCACGCGCTGTTGGGTGGAACAGACAGTCGACTTTCGAGATCTCGAATCGAGCTCGCGTGCGCATCGAGACGATCGCGATCGAGCTTGCCCAACTGGCTGCTCTGTTTGCCGAACTCTCTTCGCGCGTAGTCCAGAACGCTTTTCCGACGCTTGATCCTCAGGGCCAATTTCGCTTGTGCCTCTGCGGCGGCATTGCTGGGTCCGTTCGGAAGCAGGCGCTTGTAGGCGTTGAGCGGGTTGGTCGAAAGGCCGATGGGCTGACCT
>JAYUXE010001081.1:0-7288 GCA_043753165.1 Archangiaceae bacterium
CCGGCCGCCGCCGATGCGTACGAGATGGCGATTGCGTTGGGCGGGGAAGCGCTCGAGCTGCGGCGTCGCGGGGCCGAACAGCTGCTGCGTTCAGGTCACGTCGACCGCGGAATGCAGGCGATGCGGGAAGTGCTGGCGGTGGTGAACATGACGATCGCTCCGCAGCCGTGGCGGGCGTTCGTGGCGCTGCTGTTCCGCCGAGGGCACCTGCTGCTTCGGGGGCTCGACTTCAACGAGCGCGCCGAATCGGCGATTGATCCCGATGTGCTGCGGCGCATCGACGTGTGCTGGTCGGTGTCGGTGGGCCTCGCGATGATCGACACGATCCGCGGAGCCAGCTTCCAGACCCGTCAGCTGATCCTCGCGCTGAACGCCGGCGAGCCGTACCGGGTGGCGCGCGCGCTGGCGTCCGAGGCGAGCTTCGTCGCGACCATCGGCAAGCGGGGCGAGGCGTTGTCGGCGCAGCTGATCGCGGAATCGCAGACGCTGGCGTCGCGCGTCGGCGACCCACAGCTGCTCGGCCTGGTCGAGTTCTGCACGGGGCTCACGCACTTTCTCGTGGGGCGGTGGAAGGAATCGCGGCTGCACCAGGTCGAGGCCGAACGGCTGTTTCGCGAGGCGGGCTCTGCAGTGACATGGGAAGCGGCGAGCGCGCGGCTCTTCGGCGTGTGGTCGCTGTTCTACCTGGGCGAGCTTCAAGAGCTGTCGCGGCGATTGCCGGCGTTGCTCGACGAGGCGCGACGGCGTGGCGACAAGTACACGACGACGAGCCTGCAGTCGGGCCTGGCGATCGTGTCGCTGCTGGCGGCGGACCAACCGGAAAAGGCGCGGGCCCAGGTCTCGGAGGCGCGGGCGGCGTGGTCGACGGGCGGGTACCAGTTTCAGCACTACTGGTCGCTGTTGTCCGACGGGATGATCGACCTGTACCTGGGCGACGCCGAGAGCTGTTACCAGCGGCTCGAGGTCGCATGGCCCGCCCTGAAGGGCTCGCTGTTTCTGCGGATTCAGAACGTGCGCGTCGAGGCGCGGTTTCTCAAAGGTCGCAGCTCGCTGGCGACGGGCCGGCTCGATCAGGCGCTGGGCGATGCCGAACGTTTGGAAGGCGAGGGTGCCGAGTGGGCGCGTGCGTTTTCGATGCTGATTCGTTCGGGCGTCGCGGCGGCGCGGCACATGCCGGCCCGCGCGCTCGAGCTGTTGCGGCGCGCGATTGGGCTGCTCGAGGCGGGCGACATGGCGCTGTTCGCGGCCGCGGCGCGCGCGCGCCTCGGTGAGCTCGAAGGCGGTGACCTCGGGGCCGCGCAGTTGAAAGCGGGCCACGCCGCGATGCTCGCCCAGGGCGTGAAGGATCCCGTCGCGATGACCCGGATGCTCATCCCGCGCGGCTGAAGGCGCCGGCGGCGCCCGGGCCATCACCGTCCGCCGCGCCCCGACATGAAGCGCTGCTCTGGTCCGGTCGCGTGGCGGTGCGCGCCGCCTGCCCCCCCGTTCGTCGCCTGGCCGGCGAAGTCGCCCGTGTCGGGTGCGACAGCGACGAATGCCAGGGGTGGGGCGTGGTGGCTCGTCCGGTTCCGTGGCTCTGCATTTCGGCGCCGACTTCTGGCGCACCGCCACCTCGAGACCGCGGAAGTCGACCTTGGTCGTGCTCGAGATGCCAAGCGGACCTTCGGGGATCCATTGCCGGCAGCCCCTGCGAGAAAATAGAAACGCCGCGGTTCTCTGGGCGGCCCATTGGCATTTGAGGACCAAAGCCACCGCATCGCGCGCGCGATTGCCGTTCGACGGGGTGGGGCAATCGCGTCGGCCCGAAGCGGATTGGGGGAGGCGCCGATGGGAAGCGACCGTGTCGGCGTTCACGGTGGGGAAAGGCCTCCCGGTGATCGTTGCCGAGGAACACCTGCGAGAAATCGAAAGCTCTGCGGGTTCGGGGGGTGACGCGCGAGAAGGCGACGCGCTTGCAGTCATGCCAGAGCGAAGGCGTGCGCGCGCCGCCCGAGGTGGTGAGCCGCGCCGTCACCTGAAGGTCCGACACCTCGGCGAGATAGACGTTGGTTGCCCGGGTCTCATCACTTGCGTCGGGATGGACCTTCAGGTGTGAAGCCAGGGCCTCGAGTGCATCGAACAGCGCAGCCGCGAAGCGCATCACCGCCTGACGAAATCGAGACCCATCGGCCTGATCAGCTGCGTTCCGTTTGCCTCGCCCGTGAAGCCAAGGCCTCGAGCGCCTCGCCCAAATCGTGCACCAACGGGTACGGCGCCACGTCGGTGAGACCTCCGACGGGCCTCCGCGCCGGCAGGGGCCTCAGCCGCCAGCGCCAACTTGATCGCCGACGGCACCGCGGCCCGACGACAGCGTTCCGGCGCCTCGTGCGAGCTGGCCGGCTTGCCGGCGGATGATCTTTCAGGTCGGCGTCACAGCGGCGAGGCCGACCATGCAGTCGCGCTTCACGCCCGCCTTGCCGAAGTCCTGAATCGCGCGCGCGATGGCCGCACCGAGCAGCCCGATCAGCGGCAGATGTTCGCCGCCTTCGCACGTCGCCTGCCCCGCAACATCCTCGGCATCGGGCACGAACCGCTCATCCCACCGGACGAGCCCGAACGTGCCGTCGCCCGACACCGCCGCGTGCAGCAGCGCCTTCGCATTCGCCCGCGCGAACTCCGAAAGCACCTTCCGGCTGGCGAGGTTGTCGAAGCAGTCGACGATCAAATCCGCCGCACCGCACAGCTGGGCGACATTCGCGGCAGTGACCCGCACGCCAAATGCCTCTGCCTTCACGCCGTGAAAATTGAGCAGCTGCAGCTTCAGCGCGTCGGCCTTGTTCTTCCCCACCGACTGCTTCACGTACGCCTGGGCAAGCAGGTTCTTCGACTCCACCCGATCGAAGTCCACGAAGACGAGGGTCGCCTCGAGGTTGCGGCACAGAACGGCCGCGGTAGATCCCAGAGCGCCCACGCCGCAGAAAACGATTCGCGACATGGGCGCTCCCTTCTCAGCAACCAAACGGAACCTTCGGACGCAGGTAGATGCGCTGGCCACCCTGCAGGCGATCGACCACGAAACCATCGAACGCCGCATCGGCCAGGTGCGCCACGTGGAGGCCCGGAACACCACCCGCACGAATGACCTCGACCGCGATGCGCCGCAAGTCCGCGTCCGTGACGTGGGTGTCGAGCTCCAACGGGTAGTCCGCCGACAAGCCATTGAACGTGATGTTGAGCACCGCCATGGGACACCTCCTTGTATGCGGGGGAAGACGCTGCGCCTCAGACGGCCTGACGCTTCAGTCGAGCCCTTCGGCGTTCTTCAAGTCCTTGAGCCGCAGCCCCGACTTCTTCAGCAGGCGGTAGAGGCTCTGCATCGACAACCCGGTACGCGCTTCGGCGAGCTTGATGTCGAAGCCGCACTCTTTCATCACCTGCGCGAAGTACTGGCGCTCAAAGTCCGTCTGCACCCGATCTTTTGCCTCGTGGTATGGCAGCGCGGCGACCAGCTGCGCGATCGACTTGTCCGACTTCTTCGCCGTCGGCTCGATCAGCAGGTCGAGCCAGCTGCCCCCGCCGCCCTGCTGCATCAGCGCGCCACGCTCGAGCACGTTGCGAAGCTCGCGCACGTTGCCCGGCCACTCGTAGCCCTCGAGCATCGTCAGCGTCTGCGGCGAAAGCTCGACCTGCGCGCCCAGCGTCTTCAGCAGGTGTGTCGCGAGCAGCGCGAGGTCGGCCTTGCGGGTGCGAAGCGGAGGCATCCGCACACGCGCGACCGCGATCCGAAAATACAGATCCTTCCGAAAGCGATCCTGCTGCACTTCTTCGGCGAGGTTCTGGTGCGTCGCACAGACGATGCGCGCGTTGAACGGCTTTGGCTTGCCACCCGGGGCCGCGGGCAGCTCGCGCGTCTCGAGCGCGCGCAGCAGCTTCGGCTGCACCGACGCCGGCAGCTCGGTGATCTCGTCGAAGAACAAGGTCCCGTTCTGCGCCGACGCAAACGAGCCATCGGCCCCGAACAGCTCGACCGCGGCATTGCCTTCGTTCACCAGCGCGCAATCGACCACGCGAAAGGGGCCGTGCCGCCGCAACGAGTGCGCGTGCAGCGCCCGGGCGGCGAGCTCTTTCCCCGTGCCCGTCTCGCCTTCGATGAGCAGGTTCTGCTCGTCTTTCGCGCAGCGCTTCAGCTCGTTGAAGACGATCAGCATCGGCTCAGAGGCGCCGACGAGCTCACCGAAGCTCTCGCCACCCATCAGCTCGATGTCGGTGCCGCGCGTCTGCTGCTTCACCGACAACTTCGTCTTGCCCAGCGCGATCTTGTCGCCCGGCTCGACATACGCCGAGCCCACCTGCCGCCCGTCGACCCAGCTGCCGTTGCGGCTGCCCAGGTCTTTGAGCAACAGCCCGCGCGCGTTGCGTTCGACCTCGAGGTGCCGGCGGCTCACCGTCGGGTCCGTCAACACCAGGTCGGACGCGGGATCCGAGCCGACGCGAATCAGCCCTTCGAGCGTCGACACCTTCTTGCCCTTGTCGGGGCCGCTGACGACCTCCAGCGCCCACTCGCGAACGTGCACCCGGCGGGGCGCATCGTCGGGCATCGTCACCGATTCCGTTAAGTCCGGGTTGTGTGGGGGCATGGGCTCGGCCGGGGAATTTAGCGTTTTCTCAAGGCACCAGAACTTCCGTTTCTTCTCCACTCGCCCGGCGCACCCGCACCTGCGCCGGCACCTCGGAAAACCGCAGCCGGTTCAGGCCCTGGGGCAGGGCGGTCGTGCCATCAATCGACAAGACGAGGTCGCCCGCCTGCAGCTTCGCCGCCGCAGGAGCGGCAATCACGTATGTCCCCGGCGGCATCTTCGACAGCTTCGGCAGCTCGCCTTCCGGCAGCACCGGCGCGAGGAACTTCGCCCGGTCTTGCACGAAGATCTCCTGTGCCACTGCGTCTTGCGCCGCCAGCTCTGCCTGCGTGTTCGCCCTTCCTTCTTCCGCGTAGGCGAGCGTGACCCGCGGCGTCAGCGCCAGCGTGAGCCCGAGCTCGGGCCTGACGTTGCGCATCGCCGTCTGCCCGGCAATCGCATCCAGCGCCTCGACCAGCAGCGCCGCCATCAACTTCGTCAGAGGGCGCGCGGGATCCGACGTGTCATCCGCGCCTTCCTGGCTGAACGGGTCGACCTTCACCTCGCCCGACACCTCGACGAGCACCTGCCCGGTCGAAGGGTGAACGATCTCGACGTGCCCGAAGTAGGTCGTCTCTTCCATCGTCGCCATACCGGTGCTCTTGCCCTTTTTGTCGAACGCTTCCTGGGCCGACGAGCTCTTCCGATTCTCGGCCCATGGTCGAACGACGACGCCCTGGTCGGCCCGCGAGCCGCTGCCGATGAGAAGGGGCAGGGCGGTCGACGCCACCCACGCGCCGTTGTCGGCCTGCTTCATCACCCGGAACTCACTTGGCCCGAAGAATGCGAGCCGGTCGCCACTGTGGCGAACTGCCTCATCGGTCAGCCGTTGCGAGAGCTCGAACCGCCGATACACGGGCTCTTCCCAGCGAAAATCGAACGGGTAGACGAAGGCCGAAGTCAGGGCCAGGGGCTCGGCCGGCGGGCGCACGATCTTCTGCATGCCGCCGCTGCAGCCCATCAGAATGATTGAGAAAAAAACGAGTGCCGACCCGTTCCAACCGCCTTCGCTCGCGCACGTCCCCGGGAAAACGACTGCCTCGGATCTTGTGACGGGAGGACGGGCAAACGGGCCGGCACTCGCCCATTGGATAACACGGACGCCCCACCTGATTCCAAGTCCTTTTGCGTCACAGTTCAATGCGTTTTTACCCCCAGCGATTGCAACGGCTTGGCCAATGAAAACGGCCCCCCGCTTGCGCAGGAGGCCGTCAATTTCACCACAGGTCGTGGGGAAGGGTGCGGACGAAATTACATTCCCATCCCGCCCATTCCACCCATGCCGCCCATTCCGCCGCCGCCACCGCCGCCGGCGCCCTTCTCGTCATCCTTCGGACGCTCGGCAACCATCGCTTCGGTGGTGAGCATGAGCGAGGCAACCGACGACGCGTTCTGCAGCGCCGTGCGCGAGACCTTCGCCGGGTCGATGACGCCCGCGGCGATGAGATCTTCGTAGGCGCCCGTCGCGGCGTTGAAGCCGTACGCGCCCGTGCCTTCTTTCACCTTGTTGACGACCACGGAGCCTTCCATGCCGCCGTTGCCGACGATCTGGCGAAGGGGTTCTTCGAGCGAACGGCGGATGATCTCGACGCCGAACTTCTCGCCTTCCGACCAGTTGCCCTTCTCGATCGCCTTGAGGCAGCGGATGTACGCGACGCCGCCGCCGGGGACGATGCCTTCCTCGACTGCTGCACGCGTGGCGTTCAGCGCGTCTTCGACGCGGGCCTTCTTCTCTTTCATCTCGGTCTCGGTGGCCGCACCGACGTTGATGACCGCGACGCCGCCGACGAGCTTCGCAAGGCGTTCTTGCAGCTTTTCCTTGTCGTAGTCGCTGGTGGTGTCTTCGACCTGGGCGCGCAGCATCTTCACGCGGCCTTCGATGTCCTTCGCGGCGCCGGCGCCGTCGATGATCGTCGAGTTGTCCTTGTCGATCTTGACCCGCTTCGCGCGGCCGAGGTCGGTGAGCTGCAGGGTGTCGAGCTTGATGCCGAGGTCTTCGGCGATCATCTTGCCGCCCGTGAGGGTGGCGATGTCTTCCAGCATGGCCTTGCGGCGATCGCCGAAGCCGGGCGCCTTGACGGCGCACACGTTGAGGACGCCACGGATCTTGTTCACGACGAGGGTCGCAAGGGCCTCACCCTCGACTTCCTCGGCGATGATCAGCAGCGGCTTGCCCGAACGCGCAACCTGCTCGAGCACGGGCAGCAGGTCCTTCATCGACGAGATCTTCTTTTCGTAGATGAGGATGTACGGCTCGGCCAACTCGACTTCCATGCGGTCGGGGTTGGTCACGAAGTACGGCGAGAGGTAGCCGCGATCGAACTGCATGCCTTCGACGACGTCGAGGGTGGTCTCGAGGCCCTTCGCCTCTTCGACCGTGATCACGCCTTCCTTGCCGACCTTGTCCATCGCGTCCGCGATGATGTTGCCGATGGTCGCATCGCCGTTCGCTGAAATCGTGCCGACCTGGGCGATGTCCTTCTTGCCCTGGGTGGGCTTCGCCATCTTCTTCAACTCTTCGGTGATCACGAGCACGGCCTTCTCGATGCCGCGCTTGATTTCCATCGGGTTGTGACCGGCCGCGACCAGCTTGCTGCCTTCGCGGAAGATCGCCTGCGCGAGCACGGTCGCGG
>JAYUXE010001082.1:0-3117 GCA_043753165.1 Archangiaceae bacterium
CGGCGTGGCACGAGGTCGACCGCAACGACGCGACCAGCAGCGACCCGTCGGCGAAGCTGCACGCGGGCGTCGTCACCCTGCCCGCCTACCTGCTGCGCTTCCAGACGAACCGCGGCCGCGCGAACCGCTTCCGCATCGACTTCGAGTGCGAGAGCTTCGTGCCACCGTCCACCATCGAAGCGCCGGGCTCGGGGACGCCGGCGTGCACCAGCGCGGGCACGGACCTCACCGGCCGCTGCACCTGCCGGTACTGCCACAAGATTCTCGAGCCGCTGGCCGCGGGGTTCGGGCAGTTCGCAGAAGCCGGCACCACGGTGCTCGCGGCGGCCGCGTTTCCGCGAAGCGCGCCGGGGTGCAAGGGCAGCAGCTCGGCCCTCTGCAATCGTTTCTACGTGACGGACACCGACGATACGAACCCGGGCGCTCTGCTGCCGTACCAGTACGCAGACGCGGCGCACCCGGCCATCGGTACCGCGCTCGCGCAGGGCCCGAAGAAGCGCGTGAATGAAATCGTCAACGACGGCACGTTCGCTCGATGCGCGGTGAAGCGCGTGTTCAGCCAGTTCGTGAAGCGCGACATGAAAGTCCTCGGAACCGAGACGGAAGAGCTGCCGCTGCTCACGTCGCTGGCCGAAGGATTCAAGACCAATGGCTACAGCCTGCCCTGGCTCGTCGAGCAGGTGGTCACGCTGGAGCAGTACCGGAGCGTCCGATGAAGAAATCAGCCTGGGTGTTGTTGCTGGCGGTGGGGGCGTGCAGTGCGCCGGTCGCGCCACCTCGAGATTTGAACCCGTCGGTGAAGGTTGGCGGCGATGAGCCGGTGATGCCGTTGGATCATCCACCGATTGGCGGAGTGGGCGGGGGCACGGGTGGCTCCGGCGGAGGAGGAGGTGGCGCGGGTCCGGGCGCGAAGTCGGGCGGCACGCAGCGGCTGTCGGTGAAGCAGCTGCGCAGCTCGCTGCCGGTGCTGCTCGGCGGTGAGACCTGGAAAATCGGAGCCGCGAATGGCTTCGACACGCGGTCGGTGACCCTGGGCGAGCCCGACTACATCGCGGTGGTCGACGAGAACCTCGAGCCGTCGCCGCTGTACGTGAAGTTCATGCAGGACATGGCGCGCGATGCGTGCAACCGCGCGATGGCGGCCGACGTGGCGAACGCGGTGATGGCGAACCGGTCGATCGAAAAGTTCGTCGCGTTGACGGACACGGTGGCGACCAACAAGCCGGGCGTCGACGCGAACCTGCGGTACCTGCGGCTGGCGTTCCACGGAATGAAGGTGGACGCGGCGGATGATCAGCCGATCGCTTCTTTGCGAAAGTTGTTCGACGACACGGTGAAGGCGGCGAAGGGAACCGGCACCGTGACGCAGGCCCACGTGACGGAGGGCTGGCGCACCGTCTGTGTCGCGCTGCTCACCGCCCCCGAGTACCACCTGTACTGAGGAATTCGCGCCATGCCCCGCACAACCCGCCGTTCATTCCTCGAAATCGCCGGCCTGCTCGGAGGCGGAGTCCTGCTCCGCAAATCCATTCTCGGTGAGGCCGAGGCGCAGACGGCCACTCCGAAGTTCCTGCTGCTCGTCTACTTCTCGGGTGGGTGGGACCAGCTGCTCGCGCTCGACCCACGCGACGCGACACAGGACAAGTTCAAGTACCTCGCGGGCAAGGCGCCGACGTCGGGCATCTACCCGGCGTACACCGAGATGGCCGCGGGAGACCCGGCCGTCGCGGCGGTGATGGCGGCGACGGGCGGAAAGGGTCAGCAGACTGCCGGCGGCCTCACGTTCGGCCCGGCGGTGCCTTCGGTGATGACGGCGCACGCGAATGACCTGTGCATCGTGCGCGGCATGTCGATGGACACGCTGACTCACGAAGTCGGCCGGCGCTACCTGCTGACGGGCAAGTTCCCGCGCGGCCTGACGGCGAACGGAAGCTCGCTGAACACGGTGGTCGCGAACCAGACGCTGAGCCAGCTCGATTTGCCGAACCTCGCGATCAACGTCGAGTCGTACAACGAGGGAATGCCGGCCTTCGCGAGCCCGACGCGGGTCAATTCGGCGACCGACGTACGCACGGTGCTGAGCCCGCAGGCCCAGGCGCCGGTGCTGCTGACGGGAAGCGAGGCGTCGCTGGTGAACTTCGAGAAGGCTTCGGTTTCGGACACGTGCGAAGCGCATGGGTACGACGCGTCGGGGCTGGTGACGGGGTTCCGTGCGAGCCGCGACCAGGCGAGAAAGATGACGAACTCGCAGGCGGCGGCGCTGTTCCAGTTCTCGAATCCCGCTCCGAGCCCGGACATCGCGAACCTGTACGCGGCGTTCAATTTGAATCCGGCGAGCGAGCTGAATTCGTCGAAGGCGAAGGCGGCGCTCGCAGGGCAGGCGTTGACGCAGGGCATCTCGCAAGTGGTGGCGGTGACGCTGGCGGACAACCTCGACGACCACTTCGACGAGTCGGGCGCGCAGTCGCAGTCGCTGGCCGAAGGCTTCGATGCGCTGGGGCGGTTGATCACGTTCCTCAAGTCAAAGACTGTGCCGGGCACGACCAAGACGTTCTGGGAATGCACGTCGCTGATGACGTTCAGCGAGTTCTCGCGCACGCCCATGCTCAACGCGCGTGACGGGCGCGACCACCACTTGACGGGCAGCTGCCTCATCGGTGGCCCGGGCTTGAAGGGTGGCACGGTGTTCGGCGCGTCGACCGACGTCGGCATGGGCGCGCAGAAGTTCAACTTCGCCAGTGGCGCAGTCGATGCGGCGAACGGGCTCGCGATCCGCCCGTCTGATGTTCACGCGACGCTGCTCAAGTCGATGGGGCTCGATTATTCGCACCTGTCGAACACCACTCCGCAGACCATCGAGAAGTTGATCAAGTAAGACGGTCGCATCGCCAGCTTCGGACACATCGCCGTGGGACTCGCCGCTGGGCGCCTCGAGGCGGGCCGCCGCGCTTGGAAGCCGATGGTCGCGTTCGCCGCGTTCGCGATGTTGCCGGACGCCGACGTCATCGGCTTCGCACTGAGAATTCCGTACGCCGCGCCGTGGGGGCACACGCTCGCGAGCCACGGCCTGCTCGACGCGCTCACCGACGGCGGCCTGGGCATCGCGCTGCTGTGGCC